>SOIV01000312.1 GCA_004377005.1 Candidatus Aminicenantota bacterium
TTGGAATGAGCTTTTGTTCTCTTCAGAGCAAAACTGCATATTCTTAACCCATGAATGGATTTCTTCCTGGTGGAAGTGCTTTTCAGAAGACAATTCCTTAGAAATACTGATCTTTAAAGACGAAGAGGGAAGTCTTGAAGGAATTGCTCCTTTTATGATTAAAAACAAAATCCTTCGCTTTATCGCCAGCCAGGAAGTCAGCGATTATTGCGATGTAATTACGCATAAAGAGAGAAGAAGGGAATTTTATGAGAATTTATTGAATTATTTAAAAACGAATTATTCAGATGTGGCAAAAATTGAATTGATGAACTTAAAGGCTTCATCTCCCACATTGAGTTTCCTGCTGAGCTTGGCACCTGAATACGAATATTCCTCTTCCTATACTGAGACAGAGGTTGCTCCTTTGCTTGAGCTTCCTTCTTCCTATGAAGATTATATGAAGGGCCTCAGCAAGAAAAACCGTCATGAGCTACGGCGCAAGTTGAAGAGGATAGAATCCCTGGAGGGAGTCAAAATCACGAAAATCACAGACACCAGGGAATTACAATCTTCTCTCGAGACATTTATTGCTCTTCATAAAGAGGGAAGTCCATCAAAAGAGAGATTTTGGGAAAAAAAAGGCATGTCCGACTTTTTTCAAGAGATAGCCTCTCGATTTTCGCTTCAGAAATGGGTAGAGCTGAATTTCTTATTTTATGAAGACAGAATAATGGCAGCCCTTCTCAATTTTTCTTATGAAGATACGATTTATTTTTATAATGTTGCCTTTAACAAGGATTATGCCTGGTACAGTCCAGGTCTTTTTCTTTTTAATAACTGTATAAAGCAAGCCATATCAGAGGGGAAAAGAAAGGCTGACTTCTTGAGGGGAAGAGAAAAATATAAGTATTATTTTGGGGCTGAGGATAGTAAAATATTCCGTCTAATATTGACTCCAGGAAAGAGTGAAGAATGAAGATTTGTGCTATAAGCTTCCATTGTTGTCCGTTCTCTCTTTTAGGAGGAGACGGCACCGGAGGGATGAACGTCTATTTGAGGGAGCTTTGTTCAGCTTTGACAAGTTACCCTGAGGTCAAAATAGATATCTTCACCCGCATCCAAAATCCTATGATAAGAGAGATTAAGTATTTTTCTCCTCAAGCTCGAGTCGTTCATTTAAGAGGGGGACCAGAACGCCCGATGGATCGGACAAAGCTCTATGATTTTCTTCCTGAGTTTTCAAGGAATCTGGAGTCTTTCATCTATCAGGAAAGAGAAAGCTATGACCTTGTCTATTCTCATTATTGGCTTTCAGGGCTGGTGGGGGAAGGGATAAGACACAAATTCAACCTCCCTCTCGCTCATATTTATCATACCTTAGCCTTTTTGAAAGAGAGAGTCTTAAGAGAAGAGCCGAGAGAACACGAAAGCAGGATAAGGGCAGAAAGACATCTTGCTTATGTTTCAGATGCAATTATCTCTTCTTCCGGGGAAGAGATGCAAAGCTTAGTCGATGAATACGGAATCTCTTCTTCAAAGGGGAGGATCATTTATCCGGGAGTGAATAAGAAGCTCTTCTATCCTTTAGAGGACCGGATGGTTCTTCGGGAAATGCGGTGTAGAGAAAAGGATAGAATTATTCTCTATGTCGGTCGAATTGATCCTGCAAAGGGGCTTATGACCGTAATCGAGGCTTTAGAATTATTAAAGAAGAGGGATTTACCTTTGTATAGTCAATTGAAATTGATAGTTGTCGGAGGGGGAAGGAAGAAAGAAGACCTTCCAGGAAACAAAGAATTTATTCGGATTAAAGAAGCCATAAGAGAGAAAAAACTGACCGGGAAGGTCATATTCCTGGGTTCTAAAAAACAGAGTCAGCTTCATAAATATTATTCTGCCGCTGAGGCACTTGTGATGCCTTCTCTTTATGAATCCTTTGGTCTGGTACCTGTTGAAGCAATGGCCTGCGGTACTCCTGCACTCGTTTCTCGAATAGGGGAGATGAGATATATTGTTCAAGAAGGGAGAAACGGATTTTCTTTTCGTCCCAATAATCCTTCTTCTTTAGCCAGCTGTCTGGAGCATTTCTTTTCGAATAAAGAAAGCTTATGGGATGCGGAAAAAATTCGCCAGAATGCGATAAAGAATTTTTCATGGGGAAAGACTGCTGAGGAAACTTATTCTTTATTCAGAAGATTAAGAAGAGAGAAGGCTTCGATTACCACCATATTTCAGCCCGATGAAAGCCTTCGGCCAGTTTGAATTTCTCTCCCTCTGCCATACTTTTAGCCCGCTCACACAGCCATTTTTCCATTTCTGCGGAAAAAGATTCTTTTATCTGGCTTTTATGACAGCGCAGGGCTTTGAGCTTTAAGTCGAAAGTCTTGGTGATATCAGAGCGGTGATTTATATTCTCTGATGCCCAGAACCATATCTCTTTTACACTATGGGGCTTGAGGCCCTCTTCGATGAGATCTGGATAAGCCCATATATCCCGGGCATACGGAAAGACAGCATCTAGAGTAACCTGTCCTACGATTCGGTGATCTCTGTGCCAGATATAACGGCGATAGGGGTCAGCAGTAACGACAATTTCTGGTTTGTAGAGCCTTATGAGCCTGACAATCTCTTTCCTGAATTCCGGTGTGTCTTCAAGGCTCTGGTCAGGATGCCCGAGGAATATAACATCTTTAACACCTAAAATTTTGGCAGCTTCCAACTGTTCTTTTTCCCTTATTTTCGCCAGTTTTTCTGGCTTGATTTTTATATCATCGGTTCCCTTGTCTCCGTTTGTGCAGACAACATAGACAACGACTTTTCCCTGGCGAGCCCAGTGGACCACAGTCCCGGCAACGCCGAATTCGGCATCATCCGGATGGGGAGTTATTACTAAAATGTCAGCTCTTTTTTCTTTCATATGCTAGCCTGAAGAATTGGGATTATATCGAGGAATTTTATAATATCTTTCCTGCTATTACAATT
>SOIV01000237.1 GCA_004377005.1 Candidatus Aminicenantota bacterium
TTAAAGCATTCATTTTTTGCCCAGTTTATTCCGGAAAACCAAGACAATTATGACAAGTAAAAAGTACGCAGCTGCAAGAAAAAGAAACGAGGATTGTCTTTTGCCGACTAGCTGATAAATCTTTCCCTTCCCGGGCTGAGGGAGGGGAATGGGATCCCACGAAAGCCCGTAGCGCTCGACAAGACCCTTGATGTAGAGGAGGTGAATAACCGGGATCTTGCAGGCAGCCATATCATAGAGAACTCCTCTTTTTTCGGGTGCAGGAAATTGTTTAATTTTGACGAGGCCTGGTCTCAATTTTAAAATCTTTGAATCCTCTCCCATATTTGCCCAGCTTCCCCCGATATTGATAAAGGCTTTGATTTTGCTCTCTCCTGCTTTTTCCTCATAGAGGTGCATTCTGGCCTCCACATTCCTTTTGAGGTCAGGCTCATGAAGAAAAAAAATTCCGCTTTCTCTTATCTCAGTTAGCAGAAAGGAGCGACCCTCAGGACTCATATCTGCGCCATCATCTCTCGCGCCCCCTAAAGAGAGGCCAATTGGCTTGGCGTCGAATATTCCTGCGTTCAGGAGGCAGTTTTGCATGTCGAGCCAGTGAAAATCAGAGTTGTTAGCACCCCATTGAGAAGCTCCTAACGAATTGATCACTATGGGCTTTAGATTCATAGCTTTGCCTGCTGAAAGAACAGCCACGATCAGGGAAGGAAAAGAGCTAGAAGCTCCCACAGCAATTGTATCTCCTCTCTCTATTTTCGCTTCTTTCAGAAGGAATACAATGAGAGCGGCAAAATTGGGATTGGTGGTGGTTCTTTTAGCTTCGAGGCTCCCGATGGATGTGGTTATCCGAGAAAACTCCAGGCCTATGAGTCCTGTCTGGTTTAGATCTATGTTTTTATCAAGAATAGGGCCTTTTTCCCCACGGCATTCTCTTATAACATCCACAGCTTCGGCCATAATTTCAGAAGCTCTGATCATCTCTCCTTTGAGCTTATCACCCTCCCTTGAAGGAAAAGACTTGGCCAGCACAAAAAACAGAATACTCAAAGCAAAAAGGACGAGAATTACTCCCTTATTTCTTCCAGTATCTTCTTTAGGGATATTTCTCTTTCGATTAAAAAACAATTTTGTCATGATTTATTGATTGCCTCTCGCCTCAATAATATTTTGCTCCCTGGTCAACCCTTTCACCATTTTATTAGGCTATATCAAAAATCAAGACCTGACCCCTAAAAAACAACACCAATAAGGCTAACAAGGAAATAGGTGATGATAGCGACGATAAACATGGAGGCCAAAGTCGGAACAATTTTCTGTTTCTCTAGGTTGTTGGCCAAAAGCCCGGGAATGATCCAGCCGATAGCCCTGAGTCCTAAAGAATCGGCGAAAAAATGGGGTAAGAGAAGAAACCAGACCTGAGCCCAAAGTCCTCCGAGAAGAACAAGCATCACAAATCTTCTCTTCCCAAAAAGGATGAGAAAGCGCGATAAAATTCTATAAGTATAAAGACTCAAGAGTGCGATGAGAATCGTGGCCAGGACTCTTAGCGGCAGGTCAAGATAAAGAGCCACATAAGCAGGAACAATAATCCCACCGGGATAGATATCCATGATTTCCACATAGATGACAGCAACGATAAGTCCGATAAAAAGCGTCTCAAAAGTCATAGGGCTTTCCAATATTCTCCCAATACTCGACAAGCTCTTTCCCTGCACCTCCCATATTACCCATCCCAACCAATACAGCTTCTCCTTTTACTGTATCATAAATTTCTTCCATGATTTCCTGAGGGGCTAGGGGCTTAGAGACAAATAGCTCTGTTTTCCCAGACAATTTCAGCCTCCTCTTGAGGACATGGGCATGGTCTCCGACGAAGAAGAACTTTCGAATCTCAGGAAAAGCTCCTTCTTTTAGAGCTTTCAGCCACTGGAGGGTTCTGTCTCCTCTGTCTCGCCTGAGATTGAGAAGTCCAATGATTTTTTTTCCGTTGAAAAGCTTTTTTTCTAGGAGTCCAGATAAAACAAATTGTGTAGATTCTGGGTCATTGGCAGCAAAGCAGCTGACAAGAAGCCAGCACCGAGGAGGTGAGCCTAAATCTACGGTCCAGGTCTTGAGGCTTCCAAAATCTGGTCGAGCTTTGATCATGCCTTGAAGAGCAACTTTCTTATCTATTCCCAGGAACTCAGCCACACCCATAGACAGCCGAATATTTTCTTCCAGCTCAAAGGAGGGAAGATTATTCTTTGACTGGAAATATTCCGCAAACGAATCTCCAGGAATCTGGATGATTGTAGAGTTCATTCTTTCGGCCACCTCTTTGAATACGGGAAAAAATTCCCCTTGGGGGACAAAGACAGTGCCGTTTTCTGGAATGCTGGAGGCAAAACAACGAGCTATATCCTCCTTTGAAGTTCCCATTTGAGCTAAATGATCAAGACGGACATTAGTTATGACCAGAATATGAGGCTTAAACATCTGAACTGACTCATAGTAACCGCACTCAGGATGGATACTCATCAATTCCAAAACAAGAGCCTGAGCTTGATGCTCTGCTCCTTTTCTCAGAATCTTCTTTCCTTCCAAAATAGAGGGAGAGCCTCTGCGTTTGATCTCTTTTTCTTCCCCATCTGGAAAGATGATGACAGGTTTTGAGCCTGTAGTTCTGGCCAGCACAGCGAAACCTGCCTCTCTCAATGACGCAGCTATGAGTCTTGTGACGCTCGATTTTCCCCTTGTCCCGGTAACACAAATTCTGAGGGGAATTCTTTGCACGTCCTTATTAAGAATAAAACGCTCTACAAAAAAATATATAACGAGAAGGACAGCAAACAAACCCGTAACCATAAGTTCTCTAATGAACAATCTCCTTACATGATGATTCAAAACCGTACAGTTTATTTTTATAATTCAAACGGTGGGCTTGATGAATCAAGCCCCTACAAATAAACCA
>SOIV01000162.1 GCA_004377005.1 Candidatus Aminicenantota bacterium
CCTTATATTACACGATAAGCGAGGAATGAACGATGGAAATTGAAATGAAGATAAAAGGACTCGTTGTTGACCCCATATCTAAAATGCATATTGTTGTGCTTGAAGACCTAAATAGCGAACGTATGCTTCCGATCTGGATCGGAGTATTTGAAGCTAACGCCATTGCCCTAAAAATAGAAAACATATCCACGCCTCGGCCTATGACCCACGATCTTCTAAAAATCTTTCTGGATAAACTCAATATTTCCATCGAAAAGATCGTAGTCAACGATGTCAAGGACAATACTTTTTTTGCCCAGATCCATTGCCGCAACAAAGATCAGACGATGACTATTGATTCCCGCCCTTCTGATGCCATTGCTTTAGCCCTCCGGGTAGAGGCACCCATATTTGTGGAAAATGAAGTTGTGAAAAAAGCTCATAGTCTAAAATTCGACGATAATCTGGAAGACTCAGAAAAACTCAAGAAGTGGCTGGAAGGATTAAAACCCGAAAACTTCGGCAAATACAAAATGTAAATTCATCCCTGGGGTCACCCATTATCGACTTATGTCCTTAAGGTAAAAAGGAGATAGAGTCCAATTAATCCGAAAATCAAGTTTGGTCCCCAGGCAGCCAAAAAAGCATCCAGATAATTAAGATAACCTAGGCTCTTGAAAATTCCTATCCCACCCCAATAGATCATTGCAATAACAATGCTCAAGCCTATGCCAACCAGAGTTCCTCTCTTTCCCATAGAAAAAGCAAATGGAATCCCGAGGAGAGTCATGATCAAACTGGCAAGAGGAAAAGATACTTTATAGTTCAAATCAACCTTAAATCTCACCGTATCAAAATCCCGCTCTTCGAGCTCTTCTATATACTGCCCGAGTTCTCTATAACTCATCTGTTCTGGCACTTTCCGTTCCTTCAGGAAATAGCTCCTATCTTCTACTACCGATAAATCCATTTTCTCACTTTTTTCGAACTTTGTGGGTCGGCCATTGACAAAGTCTCTATACCAGCAATTTGCCAAAGAAATATGCCCCTCACTTAAATAACCTCTCTCAGAATAAGTTCTTCTTTGAAAAGACCATGTTGAGGGATCGAAATCATAAATCGAGAGCTGACTGAAGACAGATTTTTCTCGATCAAAGTAGTTGTAATGGTAAATTCTGTTTTTCTCTTTACTCAAAACCCAGCGGCGATCCAAGTAGCTGTAACTCCTTGGAGGAACATCATTGATCTTGTCCCAAATCTCTTCCACTTTCTTGTTGGAATTAGGGAGAATATTTTCCTGAAGATAAAATGAAAGAAAACTCACTAAAACTGCCATAAGAACGACAGGGAGAGTAATGCGATAAAGGCTTATGCCGCAAGCTTTCATGGCCGTGATTTCATTGAATTTAGTTAAAAGCCCCAAGGATAAAAGGGTTGTGGCTAAAGCTGCAACAGGAAGAATATAATGAATAAACTCTGGGATTCTGTAACGAATATATTCAAAGAGGAGCATGAGGGATTTATTATGCTTATGGATATTATCTATCCGGTCAATAAAAGTAACAATTACAAAGATTAACAGCAGGCTAAAAAAGACAAACAAGAAAATAGCCAAGTATTTTCTAAGGGTGTAGCGATCCAAGATATTGGGAAAGCGAAGGGGAAGACGAGGCCAGTTTCGGGAAAATATCTTTTTTTTTGGAAAAGACTTCTCTTCCTTTCTTCTCCTGAAAAAGCGGAATAATCCAGCAAAGAGTTTAGATTCTTTTAGCGACTTGAGGAATAGATAAAAACCAATAAGGAGCAGCAGAATGTTTGGCCCCCATATTCCAAGCAAAGGAGAGAGTTTCCCATTTATAGCCATCTCTTCTCCTGTTGTGATCAGGACATAATAAACTAAAATTATTCCCAAACTTATCGTGAAGCCACTGGTTCTCCCTCCTTTGCGTGTTGAAGCACCTAGAGGAAGACCTAAAATTCCGAAAATTAAACAGACAAAAGGAAGGGCGAATTTCTTATGAATCTCAATCCAATAAGAAATATAGTCCTTCCATCTTCGTGAGTTATCAAACTCTTTTTCAGTTGTTCCTCCCTCCTCTATCCTAAGCTTGGCTAAATCCTGTTTGATGATTTTTATATCTTTGAATAACTCTCCGATATCCTTCTCTCTCACCCGCTTTTTCTCGGAGAAAGAAGTGAAAAGGCTCTCCACGTTGATTTCTTCTTCAATTTTCTCGAAAGATGTCACTCCATATTTATCCGGATCGGAGAGAGGGTAGGAATGGAGAGTTCCATCGAAAAGTTCAAGGACAGCTCTTTTCATTTCTGGATAGAAGTTAAGCTTTCCCTTCTTGGCTGATATAACTCTTGGCTCTTCTGGCGGGTTGGAAAGATAGACAAAAACATTCTCCCATTCTTTCTCTTGAGTTATACCCTGGATAAAAATAACCGTATTGGGGATGGATTCATTGAATTCCCGAGGATTAATCTTAAACTGAACCTTTGTCAGGATAGTTTGATAAAGTGTCTGGATCAGCTTGTAGTTGGAGTGAGGCGCAAGATAGAGAGCCAAATAAGAAGTAAACAGCCACCCACAGAGAGAAAAGATCAGAACCGGGCGGAGAAGCCTTTTATAGCTAATCCCTAAGGTTTTAAAAGCCATGATTTCCGAGTCAGATGAAAGGCGGCTAAGGCCACCCAGGACTCCCATCAGAACAGCCATAGGCACAGTAAAGGCCAGAATAGAAGGGACAAGATGGATGAAAATTGTAACCGCTGCCTTGAAAGCGACTCCTCTGGTTATAAAAATTTCAGAGAGCTGAAGAATCTGGTTCATTAAGAGAACAAAAGTGTAGATAAGAAGGCCAATAAAAAAAGGAGGGACTATCTCTTTGATGATATAGCGGTCAAAAAACTTGATCACTATGTTTATATACCATAGAAAAGCGCCAAAAAAAAGAAAGGC
>SOIV01000173.1 GCA_004377005.1 Candidatus Aminicenantota bacterium
CCAAAATCCATGATGCGGGCATTCCCATCCTCATCAATCATAATATTCTGGGGCTTTAAATCACGATGGACGATTCCCAAGCGGTGAGCTTCTGCTAATCCTTCACAGACCTGCCTGGCCATGAAAATCGTTTTTCCCGCACTGAATTGACCTACTTTTCTGATTAATCTCTTCAAATCTTCCCCAGGAACATACTCCATAGTGATGTAGTGTGTCCCTTTCTCCTCACCAAGGTCATACATCCTGCACACATTCCTGTGGGCAATCTTGCGGGCCATTTTCAACTCATTGCTGAATCGCTCTATAGTCTTCTTATCCGAAGCGACTTCAGGTCTTATGAGTTTTAAGGCGACTTCTTCCTTAATCTTCTTATCTTCCACTCTGTAGACCCTACCCATGCCTCCTTTTCCCAGCTCTTCGATAATCTCGTATCTGGAAGCAAAAACGGTTCCTCTGGTTAATTCTTGGGTTGGTGTTTCGAGAGTTTTAGTTACAGAGACTTGAGGTTCCTCAGAGCGAGGAAGTGGAGTTGCGCAATCCTTGCAATATTTGGAATCGGAAGGATTGTCACCCTGACATTTGGGGCATTTTATCGTCAATGTTATCCCTCGCAGCAAATACGGTATTAAAGCGGTAATAGGATAATAATTAACAAGAGTGGTGTCAAATTTTTTCTCTGAGGATCCAGACTGTCATCTCCCCTATTCCGCGATGCGACCAGGCATAATAAGGAATGGCGACTAAACCAGGAAGCTCTTCTGTCGGTTCACTTTTTAGTATGTTTATTCCTCCCAGAAGGTCAGGTTTAAATTCAACCTCGAATTCTAAATCATCAGGCAAATGCCGGTTAAGTACTCCGCCTTTGTTATCCACTTCCTCAAGGCAATAAACAAGAGGACCCCGCTGTAAGGCTACCTTTCCCAGGTCATCCTTCACTTTCTCATTGGCAATGACCATCTGTACGGGCATGGGTAGGGCCAGCTCGATAATATCTCCTTTTTTCCAGCGGCGACGGATGCGAGCAAAACCTTTATCCATTTCAAGTTCCAGTGTTTCTGAATTGACTTTTAAAGTTATATTCTCTTTTCTTGGATTTAGGAATGAATACAGATCGCTCGGCACTGGCTCATTCCTTGCCCAGCTCGGAATGCGGATATGCACGGCAAATTCTGCTTCCTTCTCTGGCTCGATGGTGATCTTGACATTGCCGCTCCACGGATAGCTAGTCTGTTGACGCACATTTACTGAATTTTTTCCGATTTTGATGGTCCCCTTACTTTCTACAAAAAGATTCACATAAAGCGTGTCATCTGTATGGGCATAGACATAGCCGGGAAAGGACGGCAAGAAGCGGGCAAAATTAACAGGACAGCAGGCACAGTCAAACCACGGTTTTCGGGTTGCTTCCCCTTGATTAAAATTGTATTTTCCGTCCGACTCCAGGGGATTGGGATAGAAGAAGAGGTCACCGCTAAGCGATATTCCAGAGAGAAGACCATTATAGAGTGTCCGTTCTAGGACATCGATGTATTTAGCATCGCCATGCAGGAGAAAAAGGCGTTGGTTCCAGAAAACATTGCCGATGGCTGCACAGCTCTCATTATAAGCTGTGGCATTGGGCAGATCGTAATCATCTCCAAAAGCCTCTCCTTGGTGGCGGGAACCGATGCCTCCAGTCACATACAGCTTCTTTGAAACTACATTTTCCCATATTCGGTCAATAGCCTTAATATAGCCAGTATCTCCGGTAAGCGCTGCCACATCCGCCATGCCTGAATACATGTATGCGGCTCGGACAGCATGACCGACTGCTTCGCTCTGGTCAATGACCGGTTTGTGGGCCTGGAGATACCAGTCCTGATTATAGATAGAAAACGGTGATGAATCAGAAAATATTTTCTTGTGTTTCTCTGGTCCTCGTTCATCCAGGAAAAATTTTGCCAGCTTCAGGTATTTTTCGTCTCCGGTTACCCGGTAAAGTTTAACCAGCCCGATCTCTATCTCCTGGTGACCGGGGAATCCCCTCCTTTTCTCTGGTCCAAACACCTCTGCAATAAAATCAGCGTTTTTTACGGCCACATCGAGGAAATTGCGTTTGCCTGTAGCTTGATAATAGGCCACTGCTGCCTCGTACATGTGCCCGACGTTGTAGAGTTCGTGGCTGGAGCCGAGGTTTGACCATCGTTCCTCACCCGCGCCGGGAGCAGGATTTTCAGGATCAATAGTGCGGGTTGTAAAGAGATAACCGTCTTCTTCCTGGGCGGCTGCAACGTTGGCGATCAAATCATCCATATATTCCTCAAGCTCTGCGTCCCGGTGAAGACTCAGCGAATAAGCCGCTCCTTCCATTATTTTAAAGACATCTGAATCGTTGTATCTCCGGCCTTCAAATTTACCTGGCATCAAACCGCCGGCCTTGGCAAAATTAGCAATGCGTCCTGTCTCTTCACTCTTTTTAAAAGCAAAAGGGATCGTGATTTTACGATTTGTTTCCATCCGCGGCAGCCAGAACGAGTCATTAATCTGTACCTCTGTGAAGGTGACCGGTTTCAGGGGATAATCCTTGGGTGCTACTTTCGTACAAACAAGACTCAGTGAACAAAATGCCAGGAGAATAATAAGAAAGGTCTTAAGTTTCATTCTCTCCTCCTCTCCTTCAAAACTCTTAGCATAGAGCTGATAATGTGTCAAATTAAGAGTTAAGAGGGACATTCCCTTAAGTACCATGCTTGTTCTGATGCAGCTTATCAACAAAGGATGTTCCCTAAATGCAGATAAAGGAAGTCTCCAAAAAGCACCACGCTACTCGTACTTCATTTTAGAAATCAATCATGCTAAATAAAAGGGGTGGCACTTCGGGGAATGTCCCCTTATTTCTTAATTCTTAATTTTTGCGGGCAAAGATGAGCTTGTACATGGTTGGAACAACGATCAGA
>SOIV01000229.1 GCA_004377005.1 Candidatus Aminicenantota bacterium
TATAGCACAGGAAAAATCTAATGTCAAAATGATGAACCTGTTTTTTCCCCCACCCCCTTTTTTTTGAAAATCTCGGTTATCTATTGAAGAAAGTATAAAAAAATTATGGGTTTTTTTAGATGCAAAAGAGAAGAGCCATTTCTGCTGCTTCTATCCCTTTCGCCTTTGATCTTGCCTACGTTGTTCTTTGCGACGTTCCTTCCAAGCACGCCGTTCCTCTCCAGCTCGGCGCTCGGGTCCTGGGTATTTTAAAGCATCTCTTTTCTTTTTTTTATCCATACCGCGCCCTCCAATTTCAATTAATTTCTTCTAATATTCCATAAAAGTCGTGGCAAATCAAATATAAATTCGGAATTCGTTTATTGGGCTTGAGCTAAAAAATAATCAGAGATTTGGATGTTATATTGGCGGGGATCTAAGGATTTTACAATAGTCCTTTTATATTCCATTGTTTCCGGGTCCATTTCTGTTAAATCTACAATTTTGCCGTCAATTTTGTTGCCCATCCTGTCAGTGACAAGTTTCACTTTTGGTCTGAGTAGAAATGCCACTTCCGATTTTGACTCTGTTATAATTCCCAGCTCCCTGGTGTTAAAAACTACAAGAGTGCCGATAGGATAAACTCCTATCATGTTAGCGAAAACCTTGAGCAAACTAGGGTCAAATTCTGTTCCGCTTTTCTCTAACATCAGGTTCAGGGCCTCATCATTAAGAAAGACATTCTTTCTATAAGGTCTTTTAGTGGTTACAGAGTCAAAAAAATCACACATTTTAACGATCTTACTGTAGAGATCGATATGATCCTTTTTCCAGTATCTGGGGTATCCAGATAGGTTTGCCCAGAGATGGTGTTCCAGGGTTACATAAAGGGTTCTTACGGGAAGAAAACTAAGTTCTTTGAGACAGATCAATCTTTCTACCCCCTTGTAGGTATGCTTTTCCATTATTTCTCTTTCTTTTTTGCTTAATTTACCTTTTTTATCCAGAATCTTTTTAGGAATCTCTAATTTTCCGATATCGTGGAAAAAAGCGCTTACACCCAATTCTAACAGTTCCTCTTTTTCAAGACCTAATCTTTTTCCAAAACAAATGGCCAAAATGCAAACATTAGTTGAGTGATTGAGGGTGTATTCATCATAGTTTTTTATACTGGTTAAGCCGATCATGAAAGATTCATCCTGGCTTATGTGATCGACTATGGATTGGACAAGCCTTCGAGTTGTTTTCAGTCGAAACCTTTTTTCTTTTTTTTCTCTCTCAAAGGCCTCTTTAAGGTGAGTAATACTCTTGAAAAAGACTTTTTTGGCAGATTTCTTAGCTTCCCCCTCTCCTTTCAACGCTGCCAGGTCATAAGGATGGATTTTCTCCAGATATATATGTTTTATTCCTTTCTTTTTTATCTTTGCCTCGAAGTCATCAAAGGGATTTTTTTCTTTTACTTTCACATTAGCAAAATAATATACAAATTGAGCCAGCTCTTCTTGTTCCAATCGACGATCAAAGCCAACTGTTCCTATTTCCTTTTCCCTGAACTTATTAGATAACAGCTTAAAGTAGTTGTAGCTGAGAAAATCAAATTTAACTCTAATGGTGTTAAAAAATAATGAACTTTCACGAAACTCAAACATTGCCTCATTCTCATCTCTTAAAATATTTTTAATAAGAGCGAAAAGAAGATGAACCTGTTTTATATAGGTGATGTTATTGATTTTAAAGATTTGAGCTGTTCTTAGGGCAGAAGCGAAGCGGACAAATACCGCATCTATGGTTTTAAATAGAGCCTTTTTATCGGACTCAGCATAATCTATTTTCTCTTTTTTATTGTTTTCTTTCATAGAATTAAGCACTTCGCTCGCTAATAAGGATTTGGTTAGGTTTATCCTTTTTAGCAATTCTCCTCAACGCGAGATTGCAAGCGTTGCGAATGGTTTTATTTCGTATCTTAGTCCCTTCTTTAATAATATCCATAGCTTCAGGAGTAGCCATCGTTTCCAACGCAGTAACTGCGCAGAGGCGAGTCTCATTCTGCTTAGTTATGGAAAGAATATTCCATTTTTTCAACATGGACCCCAGGAGAGTACTAACCTCACCGTTTTTAGCGCGTGCCAAAAAACTTAGAAGAGCTTTTTTCTCAAGCTTGCTTCTGTTCATGAAATCTTTTTCTTGAGCCAATTGAATGACATGGTTTAATGTAGTTTTATCTCTGCGATATTTTAGGTTCATGGCAGCCCGAGTACGAACTTCTCCGTCCTTATCAGAAAGAAATCTTATTAGAATCTTATTGGTAGTTTTATCTTTAATTTTGCTCATAGCGTGGATAATTTCGAACCTTATGGCCTTATGTTGATATTCAGAAAAAATTATAAGGTAGGGAAGAATTTTTTTTCCGCCGATTCTGCCTAATATGGCAACAACTTCTTTTGTAAGAGAAACCCTGTCTTCTCTTGCGATATTAGCAACAGGAGCTATATTCTCTTGGGCAATTTCTTGGAGAAAGGTTGAAGCTTTCTGAAGAAGAAAAGGGTCTTCTGAATGTTCCCAAACATCACCAACAAGGGGAATAGAGTTGGGGCTAAGAAGTGTTAAGTATTGAAAGAAAGAGTCATAATCCTTTATGCGGCCATCCAGGAATAATTCTCTCAACGAAGCTATAAAGCTTTCGTCTTTGGTTTTCTGAAGGATTATCTCCAGTGATTTCTCCTTTTCTTCGGATTGGCCCGGGAGTATACCTTTTAACTCCTGGATGCGGGCTAAAATTAAACTAGCTAAGGCAAAATTCGATTTATGGACAACTTCCTTATAGCATTGATAAAGAGCGTTTAAAGTAGCTGAAAATTGGTCATGTCTTTCCTCTAAGAAGAGGATTTCAAAAAGTAAATTTACCATCGCCACCATAGAGGA
>SOIV01000222.1 GCA_004377005.1 Candidatus Aminicenantota bacterium
CGCATGAATTCTCCCTCGAAATATTTCTTCTGCTTCGGCTGTGTAATTTCCTCCTTTGTCATAAAGAATGAAAGGAGGAAGAATGGCCTCTTTTTCAGAAGAGAAATCGCACTCCGCCAGAAACAGGTTCGGAGGACTGTCTTGACGGGGATAGACAAAACGAATGGATTTGATCTTCAATCTGTTCCTCTCTATCGCTTGAAATAAATCATCTTTCCTTTTCGCAAGATAAACAAAATAACCCCTTCCTTCACTTTTGAGCAGTGTCGCTGTTTTTTCTAATATACCAAAAATATCACATTTCAATTCGTGCTTGGCGATAGATTTCTCCAGGGAAGAACTCAAATGACCTTCTCCCTTTTTAATATAAGGAGGATTCGAAAAGATAACATCAAACTTTTTCCCCGGATAATACTGGCGTAGATCTTCACGGATTATGGAGATTTTTCTTTCAAGATTATTGAGGTTTACATTTCGCCTGGCTATATCCGCCAAAGATTTCTGAATCTCTACGGCTGTGATGTGTTTAAAAGGCTTAATACTCAAAAGAAGAGAAATAATGCCATTCCCGGCTCCCAGCTCTAAGATTTCATCAGAGCGCTTTGTTTGAATAAAATCAGCTAAAAGGGGAGCATCTACTGAAAACCGGTATCCCTCTCTCTTCTGCAAGACAAGAATGCGGCCTCGATAAAAGGAATCAAGGGTCTCATTCTCGCCCTTCAATTGGCTTCTCAGTTTCATCTTCACTCAATTCAGTAAAAACAAGCACTCTCTCAGGAAGGACTTCAGCATATCCCCCTTGCACAGATAAAATTTCTTCTTTTTCGGCAACCCGGTATGTGATCCTTCCTGTTCCTAGAGCCAAGAATAGTGGACGGTGGCCGGGGAGTATCCCCAAATAGCCATCCAGGCTCGGGAGGGAAAGCTCCTGGACCTCTTCATCTACTAATAACTTCCGAGGAGCAATGACTTTGAGTCGAAGAGATGATGGTAATTTCTGGGTCATGCTGATTTTAATTCCTCTGCCCGCTGGATGACTTCCTCAACATTTCCTACCATATAGAAGGCCTGTTCAGGTTTATCATCGTGTTGACCTTCTACAATCTCTTTGAATCCCTTCACAGTCTCCTCAGTAGTCACATATTTTCCAGTCCTTCCGGTGAATTCCTCTGCAACATAAAATGGCTGGGAAAGGAACCTTTGAATCTTTCGAGCTCGGGCAACGATTGCCTTATCCTCTTCGGAGAGTTCCTCTATGCCCAGAATGGTAATGATATCTTGAAGGTCTCTATACCTCTGAAGAATTTCTTTGACGCTCCTCGCCACCTGGTAGTGTTCCTCACCCACAACTCTTGGATCCAGTATTCGAGAATAAGAGGATAAGGGATCAACAGCAGGATAGATCCCAATTTCGGTAAGAGCCCGTGAAAGGTTTGTGGATGCATCTAGATGAGAAAAAGTTGTGGCCGGCGCTGGATCGGTGAAGTCATCTGCAGGCACATAAATTGCCTGGACAGAAGTGATTGATCCCCTTTTAGTTGAAGTAATTCTCTCTTCGAGTTCTCCGAGTTCAGTTGCCAGGTTAGGCTGATAACCGACTGCAGAAGGCATCCTTCCCAGTAGTGCTGAAACCTCTGCACCTGCCTGGACAAAACGAAAGATATTATCGATAAAGAGGAGGATATCCTGGTTCATCTCATCCCTGAAATATTCAGCGACAGAAAGAGCAGCCAATCCAACTCGGAGTCTTGCTCCGGGAGGCTCGGTCATCTGACCAAAGATGAGAGAAGTCTTATCGATGACTCCTGAGCCCTTCATCTCCAACCAGAGGTCATTTCCCTCTCTTGTTCTTTCTCCCACGCCCGCAAAAACAGAATAACCTCCGTGTTTTTTGGCTACGTTGTTGATCAGCTCCATGATGATGACTGTTTTTCCAACACCTGCTCCTCCAAAAAGGCCGACCTTTCCCCCTTTCAAAAAGGGCTGGATAAGGTCAATCACCTTGATTCCGGTCTCAAACATCTCGAGCTTGGTGCTCTGCTGCTCTAAGGATGGAGGAGGACGATGGATGGGATATTTTACTTTGGCCTCGATAGGTCCCAGATGGTCAACTGGCTCGCCTATGACATTCATCACTCGTCCCAAAGTTGCCTCTCCGACTGGAACTTGAATGGGACCCTGCAAATCAATGGCTTTCATTCCTCGAGCCAGGCCATCTGTGGGATGCATAGAAACGCACCTCACCTTATCCTCCCCAAGATGCTGCTGCACTTCAACCACAATATCTACTGGAATAGTTGTATCGGATGCTTCGTTTTTGTGTTGATCAATCCTTATCCCAAAGTCCTTCTTGATTTCTTGAACAGATGCGGGAGTAGTGTTATCGAATCTTTCACTTATGATTCGAATCGCGTTGTATATTCCAGGGAGTTCAACATTCTTGAATTCGATGTCCACAACTGGCCCGATAACCTGGACGACCTTCCCGATCTTTTCTTCTTTTTTTTCTTTTGCTTTAGATTTTGCTTTCGGCATTTCTTTAGGTTTATCTTTTGCTTTTTCGGAAGTTTTCAGTTTTACTTTTGCCATGCTTCTCTCCAAATCCTCTATTTTCCTGCCAAGGCCTCGACGGCTGTCATAATTTCCAGAAGTTCCTCGGTGATTGAAGCCTGTCGAATCTTATTTAAGACCAATGTTAGGTCACTTATTAAATCTTCAGCATTTCTAGTGGCATTATCCATTGCCATCATTCGAGCAGCATGTTCAGAAACTTGCGACTCAAAATAGAAATGTCTAATTTGACTCTCTATGTAAAAAGGTAAAAGACTATTGAGGATAGAACCCGCTTCTGGCTCCCAGTCTGGAGGTAAAACTTCATGCGCTTCTCCCTCAGGAGGGCTAAGGGGAAGGAGCCTGGTAACAGTCACCCGGGGAGAAAGAATCGATTTGAATTCGTTGTAGGCCACATAGACAGCATCTGTTCTGTTGAAAACATAGTGTCGCATTAAAAACTGAGCCAATTCTTTCAGGTCTTCCAAGGTGAGATCTTGAACTTGTCCTGCATAAGCACGATCAACGGGAAAAGGATGCTTCCTAAAAAAACTAAAGGCTTTTTTCCCGATCAAAACCAAATTCACCTGAGAACGTTGAGCTTTCTCTTCAAAAAAGGATAAAGCTTTCTCTAATAAGTTTGTATTAAAAGCTCCACATAAACCCTTATCAGAAGTGATCACCAATCCCTCTATCTTCTTCTCTTCTCTCTCCATGATTAAAGGATGGACTTCTCTCTCAGCCCAAGAAACGACTTCGGAGAGTAAATCAGGAGAATTGTGCCAGTGGGGTCGAGCCTCCAGAACAGCACGTTGCGATTTCTTGAACTTAGCCATGGATACTGTTTTCATGGCTTGTGTGATCTGTTGGGTATTCCTGACACTTTTTATTCTTCTTCTGAGGTCGATTAGAGCTGGCATTTTTAATTTTTTCCTTCTTTAAACATGGAATTAAACTCCTTTAGGGCTGAACTTATAGCTTCATCCAGATCTGCACTAAGTTCACGTTTCTCAGCGATTTTCTTCAAAAGCTTCGCCTTTTCCTTTTCAAAAAATGCATAAAGTTTTTCTTCATATTCTTTGATCTGCTCAACTTCAATCTCATCCAAAAATCCTCTGTTCCCTGCATAAATTATTAATATTTGTTTTTCGACCGGTAACGGGACATACTGATCCTGCTTCAGGACTTCAGTCAATCTTTCGCCTCTATCGAGCTGGGATTGACTCGCCTTATCCAGTTCTGTGCCAAACTGAGCAAAAGTTACCAACTCCCGGTACTGAGCTAAATCGAGGCGTAATTTTCCCGCCACCTGCTTCATGGCCTTGACCTGAGCCTTCCCTCCAACTCTTGAGACAGATATGCCCACATTGATGGCTGGCCTTATCCCCGCGTTGAACAACTCAGGTTCTAAGTAAATTTGACCGTCTGTGATCGAGATGACATTTGTCGGAATATAACCTGAAACATCTCCTGCCTGTGTTTCGATAATAGGAAGCGCAGTCAAAGAGCCCCCTCCATGCTCGTCATTATACTTGGCTGCTCTCTCAAGCAATCTTGAATGGAGGTAGAAGACATCCCCAGGATAGGCTTCTCTTCCTGGAGGCCGCCTTAAGAGGAGGGATATTTCCCTGTAGGCGGCTGCATGCTTGGAAAGGTCATCATAGATGAGAAGAGCGTGCTGCCCGTTATCCCTGAAATACTCTCCCATAGCAACACCGCTGTAAGGAGCGAGGTATTGAAGAGGCGAAGGGTCGCTGGCTGGAGAAGCCACGACTATCGAATAGTCCATCGCCCCATAATCCTCAAGCACTTTTATAACGTAAGCGATCGTGGAATTTTTCTGACCGATAGCTACATAAACACAGACGACGTCCTTACCTTTCTGATTGATGATAGTATCTATGGCAATGGCTGTCTTTCCTGTCTGACGATCTCCTATGATGAGCTCTCTCTGGCCTCTTCCTATAGGAATCATGGTATCGATGGCTTTTATACCAGTCTGCAGAGGCTTCTTCACTGGCAAGCGGTCAACAACACCCGGCGCCAAACGTTCGACCACCATGTTGATATCGGTCTTTATTGGGCCTTTTTCATCTAATGGTTTACCCAGAGGATTCACCACTCTCCCGATCAAGGCTGGTCCAGCCGGAACCTGCATTATCCTGTGCGTGCGTTTTACCAGATCCCCTTCCTTAACAAGATGACTCTCTCCCAATAGGACAGAACCAACACTATCTTCCTCTAAATTCAGGGCTAGACCATAGATTTCTTTAGGAAATTCCAGGAGTTCGTTGTACATAACCCTGTCCAGTCCATAAATCCTGGCAATTCCATCTCCAACATAAGTTACAGTCCCAACTTCTTTAATGTCGACTCCTGTCTTGTATCCTTCGATTTGGCGTTGGATAATTTTACTTATTTCATCTGCTTTAATTTCCATTTTTCCGCCTATCCTTCAGAAATTTCTTCCTTAAGTTTCATCAAATTTCCTTTTATCGAGACATCGTAAACAATGTTTTCTCTTCTTACCCAAAGTCCACCAACCAATTCAGGATCGATTCTGTACTTCAATATAACAGGTCTTTTCTCCAATAATTCTAATTTTTTTTCTAACCTTTTCCTCTGGCCATCCGTGAGGGGAACAACAGAAGCCACTTCAAAAGTATAAGTTCCCTTCTGTTCATTCCAAACCTCGGGTAAGGACTCTATGATATCGGGAAATAGTTCAAGTCGATTGTTTTCAACAAGCAGCAAAATAAACCTTGAAGCTTTTTTCCCAAAAGATTGCTTGGCCAGTACTTCTTCGGCTATCTGCGTTTTTTTTGTCGTCGGCAGGAAGGGGCTGTAAAGAGTGTCTTTCAGCTTTTGGTGCTTGCGGAGAAGCAGGGCAAAATTAGACAGCTCCTGGCTGAGGGCCGAAAACTCTGTTTCATTCTTGATGGAGTTAACTAACCCTTGAGTGTATCTTTTTACGAGAATTTGACTTTTCATAGAGTTCGTCGAGTTTTTCTATGGATTTATCTATAAGAAAAGATTGGTCTTCAGGACTCATTTTTTTCTTAATCCTCTCTTCTGCCAATGCTGAAGCCAGTTCTGCTGTGTATTGTTTGAGATCTTGGATTCCTGCACGCATCAGCATTTCAATTTCTTGTTTGGCAAAATATTTGATCCTCTCCGCTTCTTGCTGAGCGAGTTGAATAACCCTCTCCCTTTCTTTTCGGCCTTCAATCTCTGCTTCCTTCTTTAGCTTTTCTATCTCGTCTTCCAGGATTGCCAGGCGGGCGTTTGCTTCTCGAAGCTTCAGTTCGGCTTCTCTTTGGGCATCTCCTGCTTCTTTAAGGCCCTGTTCTATCTCCTGGGACCTCTTCTGGAGAAAATTCCGGATAGGCTTATAAAGAAAATAAGCCAAGCCCCCGAATAAAACGATGAAATTGACGGTTTTCCCTATAAAATCCCTAAAATTTGATGAATGTTCCTCATCTGCGGAAACCATGGAGACAAAGAAGGGCAATAAAAGCAAAACGAGGAAGATTTTTCTTCTTGAAGTTTTCATTCTAAAAGCTTCTGCTCAATTCTTTCGGCCAGTAGCTTGGCTTCAGCACCTAATTCTCTCCTCAAGCTTGTGGTCTGTTTCTCTAACTTCTCTTGAGCCTTTTCAACCTGACTCCTGTACTCTGTGCTTATTTCCTCCAGCATGCATTCTCTCTTTTTTAAAGCCTCATGCTTAAGATTATCCTTTGTCTGCTCGGAGAGAATCCTTGCGGATTTTAGCCTTTCTTCAATTTCACAGACAGTTTTTTCATAGACTTCTGTAGATTCTTGGAAGGCTTCTTGTCTTCCCTTAACTTTAGCTTCCCGTTCTTCCATGATCTTCCGCAGAGGATTAAAAAATAATCGTGAGAGGACAAAGACCATAATCCAGACTATTATAAATATAGCGATGAAGCTCGCATCAATATCAATCATTTTATAAAAAGAAAGATGAAAGAATTAGGCAAAAATTTAACATCTTTAGCCTAAAAAAGCAAGCAAATATAGGGGTGCTTACATGTCCCCTTTTTAGAGTGGGCCATTAGAAAACATCGCCCTTTTTTTGAATTCTCCTACTAAATAGAGAGAACCTGCAACAAGCACACAGCCGTGGGAGCCAGCATTTCGAAGTGCCTTATCTATAGCCTGATTCATGTCTGGCTCTAAGACAATTCGATTCTGGAAGCTTTGGGCCTGTTTCTTTATCTCTTCTGGCAAGGCTGCCCTGAAGTAAGGGAATCGAGTTAGGATGATTTTTTTAGCCAGGGGGAACAGGATATCAGTTATTTTGGCAATTTCTTTATCTCGCATAATAGCAAAGACAAGGATGAGGGGAGAGGACGGAAAATCCTCGAAATATTTTTTTAAAGCTCGAACCCCTTCTTCGTTGTGGGCCCCGTCCAGAATGACCAGCGGATTACGGGAGACGATTTCCAGGCGGCCTTCCCATTTTGTTTTCTCTACGCCGCTCACAATCTTTTTCTTCTCCAGTCTCTTCCAGGCTTTAGAGAGCTGCTCTGAGGCAGCGATAGCCACAGCCGCGTTTTTTCCTTGGTGTTTTCCTTGAAGGGAGGGTGTGAATGAGTAATCCTCCTTGCCTTTTCTGTAGACAAAAGAATATCCTTTATCAGTCTTCTGGGTGATAAAACTTCTCTTCCCGGCGAAAACTGCATGAAAGGGCGCGCGAAGCTCTTCAGCTCTCTTTTTAATGGTTTCATGCGCTTCGCCTTCCTCCACTCCGCAAACAACAGGAATGCCGCACTTCACGATTCCTGCTTTCTCAAAAGCTATCTGGCTCAGAGTTTCACCCAAAAATTTCTTATGTTCCCCAGAAATGGTGTTGATAACTGAAACAGAAGGCTCCACTACATTAGTAGCATCAAATCTACCGCCCATGCCCACCTCCAAAACAGCCATATCCACCTTTTGTTCTTCAAAATAAAGGAAAGCCAAACAGGTGAGCAGCTCAAAATAGGTGGGCGGTGAAAGTAATTTTTTCGAAGCGATTAACTGCTCAATTCTCTCCCTGAGGATTGTAAGCCACCTGCAGAAGCTCCGGGGCGGTATGAGCTTATTTCCGATTTTAATCCTTTCTTCGACTCTAACCAGATGAGGGGAAGTAAAGAGACCCACTCGAAAGTTATGGAGGATTAAAATTTGGGCAAGCATGGCACAGACAGAACCTTTCCCGTTTGTTCCTGCCACTAAAACCGAAGCGTATTTCTGGTGGGGATTGTCGAAGGAAGAAAGAACGGTGCTTACATTATCCAGACCGAACTTTATGCCTAAATTTTGGATTCCTTCAAGATACCTCAGGCATTGCTCGTAGTTCATTCAGATCTGTTGAGGAAGAGGTTTAGAGCTCTAATGATATAAGAGCGCATTTTTTTCCTGTTTACTACATCATCAAGCATTCCATGCTCGAGGAGAAACTCTGATCGCTGGAATCCTTTGGGCAACTTTTCTTTTATGGTTTGTTCAATAACTCGGGGTCCCGCAAATCCAATGAGCGCATTCGGCTCTGCGATATTGATATCACCTAACATGGCAAAGCTAGCTGTCACACCGCCGGTAGTAGGGTCAGTCAGGACAGAAATGAATGGAATACAAGCCTCGTTCAGATTGGCTATCGCAGCGCTTGTCTTCATAAGCTGCATCAGAGAGAGAATGCCTTCCTGCATTCTTGCCCCCCCTGAACAAGACGCAGTGATGAAGGGCAAGCGCTCCTTTAGGGCTAACTCAGCGGCCCTGGTTATTTTTTCTCCCACCACTGAACCCATACTGCCTCCCATAAAGGCAAAGTCCATGGCTGAGATAATGACTCTAAGCCCTCCCATTTTTCCTTCAGCGTTCAATACCGCATCTTGAAGCGACGTGCGTTTTTTGTATTCCTTCAGTCTATCAGAATATTTCATGCTATCTTCAAACTGGAGAGGGTCTTGAGAAAAAATATTCTGGTCCATGAGACTATATTGGCCATCATCAAAGAGCATTGTCAGGCGCTCGGTTGCCGATAGCCTGAAGTGGAAGCTGCAGACAGGACATACTGATAGATTATCCAAGATGTCCTGCTTATACAAAATACGACGGCAGTTGTTACATCGAGTCCACAAATTAGACATGAATCTTCACTGAATATCCATCAGCCCTTTCTGGAAAATCATTTTTTCCCAAAATCCTATTTTTTCTTAAGCATCTCTTTAAGAGTCTCGATCACGGAATCTGGATCTGGAAGCCCCGGAATCTCTGAAATATCTTCCTCTACTTCTTCCCTCTCCCCGATTAGACTCAACACACGATTCACTAATTTGTCCTGATCATAAGGCTTCTCATAATAATCAGAAACGCCAAAGGTGCGTAAAGCTTCATTCCTATACTGATGACCCTTGTAGACTGCTGTAACAATGATAACAGGAATTCTTCCTTTAGTATCAAAGTTGATCTTCTGAGCTAGATCAAAGCCATGCATTCTGGGAAGCATAGCTTCAAGGAGGACTAAATCTGGCTCATCGGATTTAAATTTCTCGTAGGCTTCAACACCGTCCATGGCTGTCATGACCTCGATTTCATAGCCTTCAAAAAGCTTGGATAAAGACTCTATGCTTTTTGTATCGTAGTCGACGATAAGGATCTTTTTTCCTGCCATGGC
>SOIV01000230.1 GCA_004377005.1 Candidatus Aminicenantota bacterium
ACAGCGGAAATTTCCATTGCTCCAATATTAACATAGTTCGCCCGCGCAACTCCAGAAGCTAAAGTTTAAAGAGTAGCTTTAGGAGGAGGCAAATCTTTCATAACCTTGAGACCTGCCGGAGCTTCGATTGTCCTGGGGATGGTATTAATAGTCACAGCCACTGTTCCGATATCTCCGTGAACTCCACCTACAATCTTTTGGTGAATGTTTGGTTCCCCTTGGATAATTATCTCATCATACTCCTCATCCACGGCAGCGTTGGCACAAAACTCAAGGGTGATGATTTCTTTACCCTCCTTCTTGCCATAAGCTATGCTTGTCAATCCAATCACGTCCCCGGGTTTTATTGTCCCCAGCGCTGTCTTTATCTCTAACTCATCTATCACTGGCTGGGGAGGAAGTTCCACAGCTTCATCCAATTCCCATCCAAGTCCGTCCGCGATCATATTGATGGATTCCAGAAGCCCCACATGTCCAGTGATGACCTTATCTTCAATCTTTTGCTTGAATTCCTCCTGGGTCAACCCCGTACCTACTTTCACCTGGAAAGGAACTCGCCTTTTCGCTGAATTCATCATGCGCGTTACTTTGATTGATTTTACTTTTAGGCATGGACCCGTGAGAACAAGAGGAAGAGTATCCATCAAATAGCCTGGGTTGATGCCTGTACCTACCACAGTAACTCCCTGCTCTTTCGCCAGACTATCAAGCTCCCGAGCAAGTTCAGGATTACGCTTCCAGGGATAGGATAGTTCTTCGCAGGTAGATATGACATTCAAGCCTGCCTTCAGGCACTGGGCTACCTGGGAAAAAACACTCTTTAAATGAGAAGTTGTAGTATGCACGACAGCGTGGGCTTTGACTTTGGAAAAGAGCGCCTCGGCATCCTTTTCGATCACAACGCCCAATTTTTCTGGCTTGTCAAGAATTTCTCCCAAATCCTTTCCTACAAGCTCAGGGTCTATATCTACAGCCCCGACTACCTTGAAACTTTTTTTATCAAGGAGAGCTTGGGCTGCTTTGCGGCCCATAACACCGCATCCATAAATTATGAGATTGATCTTATCCATCAGGTACTCCTACCGTTATTATTTATGACTATTAATACTTTTTCCATTTTTTGGCAATTCTTTCCACAGCATCCAAAGAGGCTTGGATTTCACTCTCTGTATGAGCAGCAGAAACCGCTCCAAACCCGTGGAAGATATTGAATCCTTCCTCGAGCATGGCTAATTTGAAAATTTTCTCTCTCAATTCTAAATCACTAACTTCCGGATTCCATACCTGCTCTGGAAATGTAATGCGATCAATCTTTTCCTGGAGAAACTGCACTCCAACACAGGAGCTGTTATCAGGGACTAGCTCGCCATAACCAGTGCATTTAACGTTGAATCCATGAGCAGTGAATATCTCCTCAATTCCGTTCCTAATCTTTGCCCCTAATTGTCCTATTCTTGGGTAAATTTCCGACTCGTTCTCCATCAGATATTTGATATAAGTCAAACCAGCTAACATAGATGCAGGATGGGCAGAAAACGTCCCTCCTTCAAACTTCACTTTCTGATCAGGTTTCGCTTCCGGACTGCAGAGTACCATCACATCATCTCTTCCTGCCACTGCGCTGACTGGCATCCCCCCGCCTATAGCCTTGCCGAGGACAGTTAAATCAGGTTTGATAGCGTATAAGCTTTGAAGTCCTCCGGCATGAAAGCGAAACCCAGAAATTACCTCATCAAATATAAGCAGGGAATTGTATTGCTGGGTCAATTCTCTGGCTTTCTGGAGGTAATCTTTACGGGAAAAAATAAATCCCCCTGCCCCGATAAAAGGTTCCAGGACGAAACAGGCAATTCTTTCTCCATGTTCTCTGAATTTTTCCTCAAGATCTTCCATATCGTTAAATCTGGTCATGACTATCATAGAATCAGCGTCAAGGGGAAGACCGGCAGATTCTAACTGATGCAGACCTTGGTCATAGACCGTAATTCCCTTTAGAGCGTAGGGGTGAGCCCCATGCCAGCCTCCTCCTACCTTTATCACCAAATCTCTTTTTGTAAAGGCCTTGGCCAGCATTATGGCATACATCGTGGCCAGAGTACCGCTCGTGGTGAAGCGAATCTTATCTGCCTCTATTTGGCTGAGTATGAGCTCCGCCAATTCCCTCTGGTAATCCCCGGGAAATCCTGTTGTTAGCCCCTGGCCTTTTTGGAAGTAATCAAGGAGGACGTTTATAACTATTTTTGGATTATGCCCTAAAACATTGGCAAAATGTCCCTGCCAAAAATCTACATAAGTATTTCCATCTGCATCCAAGACTTTAGAACCGCTGCATTGAACATCATAGAAAGGGAAAGGGTCGAAAAGCCGCAGGTTATGGCTGCCTCCTCTGATTTGATACTGGGAAGCTTTCGCAAAGAGTGCTTCTGATTTATTGTGCTTTAATTTATAATTTTTAATTAAATCATCGAGCAAACTTTTTTTATCCATGATTAGTTCCCCAATTATTGAACAGTTCTAAGTAAAGTAAAAACATTTGATATTTTCTAAAAAATATGTACTACAAATCATTATGTTTAGTCAAAATTTTTTAAAAACAAATGGACTTAATGAATCAAAACCCCTACAAAAGAAATTATATATTTATAAGGTGGGTTTGATGAATCAAACCCCTACAGAAGACAAATCATACCCCTTCAATAAAGCGAATCCCAACAATATTAAATAAAGGTTCCCTTTTCATTCGATGGTATTTGAAAAGTAGCCTGTCCCCTTTATTGACCCTACAAAAGAAATTATATATTTATAGGGTGCGTTTGATGAATCAAACCCCTACAAAGAAAAACACCTTGCCTGAATAAAGGAGCCT
>SOIV01000080.1 GCA_004377005.1 Candidatus Aminicenantota bacterium
AAAGTTCCTACCGTTTGTCCTCTGTGCTGCACTCTAAAACCAAGAAGTATAATTTTGCCCTTGCCAAAGGGCACTTCTACCACTGCAGCCCTATTTTGAAGATATTTTTCTCCCAGCATCCAACCGCTAAGAATGATATTTTCTTCAGGATACCTCCCCACGACCAGAGGCTGCTCTTGTTTTTTTAATACCGGCAAGGTTTGGAAAGTGGGGCTGTTAGCAAAAAAGCCGGCAGCTTCCTCTGGCATTCCATAGGCAATCGGGTGATTCTGGTCAAGAGCGACTTTTATCAATAATCCTGAAGCAAAAAAATCTTCGCTCTTAAGGGAATTAATGACATTTTTTACGGGCAGATTGAATTCCTCTACTAAAAGATTCGAGGAAGAACCCAAGGCCACCAGAGTGCCGCCATTTTCGACGAATTGCCTCAAATTCCGCACTCCGGAACGAGATATCCCTCCCACAAACTTAGGGGGCATGGTGCCTTTTGGATGACCGTTTATAATCGAGTTCATGCCTTGATTCGGAAGGATAATCACATCGAAACGATTTTCCAACCGTCCTGCTTTTATTTCCGCGTTATGGACTGATGTATATGGAAATTCATGATTCTCAAGAATCAATCGAGTCCATCCTTCATCCATATTTGATCTCCAGGGCTTGTAAAGAGCTACTCTTGGTAACTTTAATTTATAAGTTTTGACGGAAGGCGGACGTTTTATTCTTAACACCTGCAAGAAAAGTTCTTCGGCCAATTTCTTCATTTTTGTCAGACTGAATTTAGAGAGAGGAACAATTACAGCACCTGGTGAGAAGGTTTTTCCCTCAGCTCTAAATGATTCTCTTGCCCACATCACATCTGCTCCTTCCTTTAAAAGACGGTTGATGGCAATAACACTATTATTTGTCTTATAAGGGATAACATAGGCGTAATGAGCAGAGCCTGAAATCTTAGCCTTTGGCGGGGAAGCCATTTTAATTCTTTTCAACTTGATATCTAGTGGCGTATTCATTGTAAAGGTCTTCACACCCATCTGGAGAGGAAGAGTCCAGCCCAGTACATCGTAGGTGCGAAGCGGAGGCACTTTGAGCTTAATAGGCTCCACAATGCTTTGCCACAGGGAAGGATATCGTCTCAAATCAGGATAGGTTTGAATTTCAAAAAGTGTTTTAAGGAACCGGCCGAAAGGCTGGCTGGTCGGTAGGATATATGTTCCCTTGGGATGACTGACTCCATCTGCTTGAAATGAGCTTTCCGCTTGATAGACTTCAAGATCAAGCGTAATTAATTTGTTTATCAATTGAGCAGCCGCAGGAGAGTCTCTTTGCTCTAAAGGTATTATCCATCCATAAGGAGGCTCTTTCTGGTATCGTTCCATGGTTTCTTTACCCATAGCATATTTTGCATAGAGCAATTCTTCCCGGTGTTTAGCTGCAAGGTCTAATACGGCCTTAGAAGATGTCAGGCAGTACTCCACAGCGTCTCGCAGGTGCCACCATCCTCCTTCCCAGGGATTAGTAAAAAACAAGGAAATAGTGAAATCTTTATATTCTTCAGGAAAATCGCTTACCGTATAGAAATAAGGTGTGGCATAGCTGTAGAGAAATGTTTCTGAAAACGTAGATATGATATTGTGAAAATCGCAGACTTGGGTGACATAGCCTGGATACCAGGTGTCAAATAGAAATCGAGAGATAACCCCTTGTTTACCTTCTGATTCGAAAGCCAGGGCAATTGCGGTTCCGATAAAATTCTGCCAGCGCAGAAGCAGGGGATGAAGATTCGGATTTGTAGGTTCGCAATCGGGAGGAACGAAAATGAGAGAAGGGAAGGGTGAAGTCTGATGGTGGTTGTAAAAGATGTGAGGATACCATTCATGATTGACCACCTGGTTAATATTCTGCATTTCAGGAACACTTAGCATAAAAGAGTCGCGGTTATTATCGTGACCGATATATTTTTGATAAAGCCAGGGCAGGCGACTGGTCTCATAAGGTGTTCCGAGGTTGCTCTTGTACCATTCGGCAACCATATCCATTCCGTCAGGATTGGGTAAAACCAGCATGGCGATCACTTCATCTAAAATCTTTTTTATCTTCTGCGAGTCGTCGGTGAGCAAATCATAGGTGAGCTGAATAATATGTTGGGCAGGGGCAACTTCCGTTGCATGAAGCCCGCCATCGATCCATACAATGGCTTTTCCTTCTGAGGCAAGGCTCCCAGCTTCCTCATCCGCTAATCCTCTTACCAAAGAAAGGCGTTTCGAGAGCTCTTTATAATGATCCAATTTGGCCATGTTCTCTTCTGAAGAAATGACAGCAAATATCATAGTCTTTCCCTCAGAAGATTTTCCATATTCAAAAAGTTTAATCTTTCCTGAGAGCTTTTCTAGCTTTTTCCAGTAATCGACAGCTTGCTCGTAGTTAATTAGATGAAAGTCAGCACCGGCTTGAAAGCCAAAGAATTCCTCTGGAGGAGGAATCTTCTGGGCTATGCCTATGGAAGGAGTTAAAAGCAAAACAAAAGAAAAAATTGCTGAAATGAATAAATATTTCTTTAAATAACTGGATTTCATTGGTTTTCCTTTCTTAACATAAAACAAAAATGAGCTCAAATAATTGGCATTGTCCCAAAGTGACGGGATAAAGTAAAGTGCATTTCCAATTACCATTGTCATTGCAAGGAGCGAAGTGACGAAGCAATCTAGTATTATAAACATGTTGAGATTGCCACGCTCCCTCCGGTCGCTCGCAATGACAATTTATTGAATGAGATTGCTGCGCTTTGCCCTTAATGGCACTTTCAAGAAGAAGTAGGCCCTTTTTTCTGCCTTATAAACAGAATGTTGCTAAATTAAATATT
>SOIV01000295.1 GCA_004377005.1 Candidatus Aminicenantota bacterium
CACTCTGAATGAGATGATCAAGAGGTTAAATATAGATATTTCGAATCTACGATAGGAAAAAGATAGAAAAAAGTAGCCTGTCCCCTTTAATTAAATCTTCCTGGCACAGCCTTATTCGGGTTTATTTTTATTTTCCTGGGCTTAGACTTCAATTCAAAATCAAATTCTTCTTTTTTCTCGTCAATTATTAGTTTTTTCTTGACTCTATTTCCATTCTCAATCCACTCTACCCATAAGGGGAAAACGAAAAGCTCTTTTGCTTGGGTGATTCTTAATTTCAGAATGTATCCTCCCTCCCCTTTCAGGACAGAGTGAGAAACTTTTACCTCAGGAAGAACATAGGAATCAAACCAATTCCTGAAGAATATTGTCAGATCTTTCCCTGATACCTCTTCAATCGTTTTGATAAAATCTTTCGTACTTGCCGCGCCGTACTTATGCCTGCTGAAAAATTCCTGTAATCCTTTAAAAAATGCTTCTTCACCCAGGAGATCTCTAAGCATATTCAAGGCTAAAGAAGCTTTGTTATAAATTATGGCCTGGTAAACTTTAGGATCATGATAGCTAAGGCGGGAGCCAAGAGTTATCGGTCCCCATATCGATTTTTTTCTAGTCCATTGAGAGAATTTCTTTAAAATAGGGGGCAATACTCTCCCACCATGTTTCTCGACTAAGTATAAAGTGGCTGAAAATTGAGCTAATCCTTCGCTTAACCATTGATCATGATAGGTTTTCCATGTTACAGCTTGTCCCCACCATTGGTGAGCAATTTCATGGGCCATGAAATATTCTTTCCAGCGAGACAGATCAACAGGACTCCTTTTGTTTACATATACAGTTCTATTCTGAGCTTGGGATAATTCATTAATGACAATAAAAGAGGCTGGGCTATGACCTCCACTAGTAGACCAGATTCTGCGGACAATACTTAGCTTTTCGTAAGGATAGGGGCCAAACTTGCTTTCATAGAATTGAATAATATTTTTAGCCTCCTCAATAAGCCCTTTTTTTTGAAAGTTGATGCCAGATGAGTAGAAATGTTGCAGTGGAAGAGACTCTGAATCCTCTTCCACTTTAGTAAATTTACCGACAAGAAAAGAAAGGTATTTAATAGGATATTTTGTTTCAAAGATATAAACAGAGCTTCCTGTTTTTTCTATTTCTTCTACCCTTTCCACATCGTTCAATCTGGTTTTCTCTATTAATTCTCCATTGGAAATACACTGGTATTCAGGAGGAACAATTATTCTTAAACGGGCCTTAAAATAATCATCACCAGGAGGAGAAGGATACCAGAAGGCGTTTCGACTAAAAAGATAAGTCTCGGATTTAGGAGCCATATAGGTAAGATTCTTATCATACTGAGGCCCGGCGATGACATCCGTTACCTGCTTGGGAGGGACAAGCTTTCCCCGGTAATATATTTCTATGGAGCAACGCTTATTTTCAGGAGGAGGATGGATAAAATAAATATAAAGCGACTCTCTCAATCTATCTTGGCTGTAAATCAACGCCCGCTTTTCCTCATCATAAATGCGAAGAATATCTAACTTAGGATTAAGCTTAAGCCTTATTCTTTCGAGGGAATCAACTTTAGACTCTACTTCAATTTTTGCTTTCCCAGAGATATAAAATTGTTGAGGTTTAAAGTCGATTTCAATTTTGTAGCTTTTAACATCAAACATCTCGACAAAAGATATAAAAATCTTCTTTCTTTTCCCACCCTCGAGGGGCGAATAAAGGTTGATGATTTTATCATCTTTCCATCGGTAAAGATTGATTTCTTCCGGTGTGAAAGGAGAATAGATGTACGTAAGATCTCCCAACCTTTTTCCTTTAAAGCTGAAAACTACCTCCTCCCCTTGAGGTAACGTAGTAACCAACTCTCTATTAAGGGAATTTTCAACTGTGAACGATCGGGAATAATATTTTGAAAACAGGGTATATGCTTTATTTCTGTCTAGAATCGAAGCCTGGACGTTCTCCTCATCTGAATCCTTTACTATCCTTATGTTCTTCCGGAAAAAGTAGTCGGAAAATCTGAGGTAGGCATACGTAAGTTCATCTTCAAGAAAGCTTTTTTTATAGATTAAATCTAGCTGATGCTTTTCTCCTGAATCAGAGGGAGAAAAATGCAAATGACCTTTCCCCAAGATAAGAAGGCCAGTTTCAAGGCTTGGGATATTGTCATAAAAGACTATCGCATCTTTAAAGGAAAGTTTAATATCCGCATGTTCAACCTCGATCGATTTAACTCTTTCAGCTCTTTCAGATGGAATCTTAACCTTATACATTATCCTGACTCTTCCCGGCACATTTTTCTGCTCTATCAGCCATTGACCATTCACCTTGATAAGCGATAAATGCCAGGTTTCTATGGCAACAGAATAAGAATTTTGAAAGAAAGCCTGAAGATATATTTTGGCTTCATCCTCTGTTTGGGTCAATTTACTGGGCTTGAACAAAGTTACGCTATCCATCTGGAGGACATTAAACCTATCTTTTACAATCAACTCCTCTTTTTCCCTTATTTCATTAGAAAAACTCTCCAGGTAACCCGGAATATCCTTCAGCTCTAGGGATTTTTGAATTTGAGAGATAAATTCACTAATACTTTGTTCTTCGGCAGCAAGCTGAGGAATTATAAAAAAAGCAAGGAAAAATAAGAAAGGGAGCCAAAGAGTAAATCTTCTTTTCATTTATTTATTATAGCAGAAAAAAGAAATAATATAATAACTATAGGAATATGTACATTTATGTGATATTTTCTCATTCCTTATTGTCGTGTCTTCATTCTAAAGAATAGCAATTTTTGTGCCAACTGAATTCAATAAAAATATTCTATTTCTGGCAG
>SOIV01000015.1 GCA_004377005.1 Candidatus Aminicenantota bacterium
AATTTTCTATTCATAGTGAAATGAGTAATTACGCAATTCGGGTCGAGAATTTAACCAAAAAATTTAACGGGTTTACTGCCGTTGACCAAATTACATTCACAGTAAAAACCGGAGAGCTTTTTGGACTTCTCGGACCAAACGGCGCCGGCAAGACTACGACCATAAACATGCTTTCCACCCTGCTCAAAGCAACCTCAGGATACGGAGAAGTCTCCGGGTATGATATCTCCAGGAATAAATACAATATAAGGCGCTCCATCGGCGTTGTTTTTCAGGAGCCTGCCCTTGATATAAAGCTCACAGGAAAAGAAAACCTGGAATTTCATGCGATGATGTACGGAATAAAAAAACAAGAGAGAAGAAAAAGAATTAAGGAAGTCCTGGAGCTCGTTGAGTTAACAGAGAAAGAGAAAGTGTTGGTTGAAAAATATTCTGGAGGGATGAAAAGAAGATTGGAGATTGCAAGGGGACTTATCCACGAGCCTAACGTTCTGTTTCTTGATGAGCCTACCCTCGGACTTGATGTACAGACGAGACGTCACATATGGGATTACATAAAAAGATTGAATAAAGAGGGTGGGGTTACAATTATTCTGACCACTCATTACATGGAAGAAGCGGACTTCCTTTGTGATAGAATCGCCATCATGGATAGAGGGAAGTTCGTTGCCATGGATGCCCCAGGTCGATTAAAAGATATACTCGGCGGAGATGTTGTTTCCCTGGAAATTGAAGGAAATGCTGATGCTCTCGTTGAACAAATAAGCAGTCTGGATTGGATAAAGAATATAACGAGGCACGATAAAAATTTGAGTCTGACGATGGATAGGGGAGAAAGAAGAATTCCGGAATTGATTCATGTTGCCCAAGAAAACGAAGTAGAAGTCACCTGTGTCCATCTGCGCAAACCAAGCCTCGAAGATGTTTTTCTTCACTTTACTGGAAGGACTATAAGAGAAGAAGAGGCCAGCCAGGTCGAGCGAAACAAAGAGATATTAAGAAGAAGATTTGGAACGAGAAGATGATCAATAAAACCGCTATTTATGTATTGTGGATGAGGGAAATGAAGCGGTGGTGGAGGGCAAAGTCTCGAATTGTCGGATCCTTAGCCATGCCGTTATTTTTTCTGGTGTTTCTTGGGTTGGGGTTTAGAAGAATGACTATTCCAGGATTGGCCGGAGATGTGGGTTATATTCGGTTTTTAGTCCCCGGGATAATAGGGATGAGCATTCTCTTCTCGTCAACTTTTGGTGGGTTATCAGTTTTATGGGACAGAGAGTTTGGATTTCTAAAAGAAATCATGGTGGCTCCTGTGAGTCGAGTTTCTATCGTGTTAGGGAGGATTGCAGGAGGAGCAACCACAGCGTTGATTCAGGCAGTCCTTATTCTTGCCATCTCTTATATCATGGGTTTTAAGATTATCAACATCTCATCGATTTTCCTGGCGATTGTTTTTATGATCCTGATTGCGGTTACGTTCCTCGGCCTGGGACTGATATTCGCTTCGAAAATGAGAGACATGCAGGGATTTAGCATTGTGATGAATTTTGTGATATTCCCTCTTTTCTTTTTATCCGGGGCTCTTTATCCTCTTGAAAATTTTCCTGTTTGGCTAAGATATATTTCAAAGATAGACCCGCTCACCTACGGCGTTGATGGTTTAAGAGCGGCATTGATCGGTGTGTCCTCGTTTTCGATTTTTTACAATTTCATCTTTATGGTGATATTTTCTTTAGTGATGATCTTATTAGGCGCCTATTTCTTTGAAAAAAGTGAAAGTGTATGAGGAAACGCGCAAAGAATAGCAGAGAAAATTAAGAAAGTTTTTTCTTGCTGGCAGCTTTTTCTGGAATCTTTTCCGGCCTGTCTTCGCTCACGAGTTCCAGTTTATCCGAGAATCTGTCCAGACGCTTCTCCGCATCATCAAATTTACTTTTGGCATTGACCAGGTGAGTTCCTAGAATCTGAAAGTCGTTCTTGAAACGGCCTAAATCCCCCTGAAGCCGAGACAAAGACTGAAAGATATACTGCGCTGATTTTTCAATTTGGAGGCCCTTAAGCCCGAGTACTATGACCTGTAAATAGGCAAATAAGGAGTTAGGAGAGGCGGGGAGAACTCTTTTCTGGATGGCATAGGAGAAAATACTCCGCTCTTCGCCCAGGCTTTCATCCTTGAGGATGGTCTCATAATAGATGTTTTCAGCGGGGATGTACATCAGGGCAAAGTCATAGGTTCCCTCATCAGGGAGGATGTATTTTTCGCTAATATCATTGATATGTTTTTTAACATCAGTGATAAATTTTTTCCTCAAGTCTTCCTTTTCTTTACTGTCTTCTTCAGCGAGATACTTTTTGAAATTTTCAAGGGGGAATTTGGAATCTATAGGAACAAGATTTTTTCCTATTCTTATGATGGCATCGACTTTTTCCCCGCTTTTAAATTTATACTGGAGCTCATAGTGGGCAGGAGGGAGGATTTGAGAAAGCAAGTCACCGAGGAAGAGTTCTCCAAAGCCACCCCGGAATTTTGGAGCGCGGAGCAGATTTTCCAGGCTTGAGATGCTTTTCGCCTTTTCCAGGACTTCACGGGTTACCTCTTCCATTTTTCCCAGGTCTTTTTTAACATCACCTAAAGTGCTGCCGATGTTTCCTGTTGTTTTCTGGAATTGAGTGCTCATGTTCTGCAGTTGCTGGTTTATGTTCTGGGTGAGTTGGCCGATTTGCTGCTGCATGAGAGAAAGGGCCTTGTCTTCTGACTGAGAACGCTTCATCTCATCGATTTTGGAAGAGGTCTTTTTCAGAGACAAGAAAAGAAAGATAACAAAGACGACAAAGAGAAGGATAAGCACAGC
>SOIV01000212.1 GCA_004377005.1 Candidatus Aminicenantota bacterium
AGCGGGTGAAAATCAAACACAATAAAATAGCTAAAAAAATAAGATGAAATTTTTTCATTTAGGGCTCCTCTGTCTCGATAATAAACAAGCCTTTATTCAAACTACTTTTTTTTAGTTTCTATTTCCTCAAGCCTGGCTGTAGCTTTTTTTGCTAATTTGCTTTGAGGAAAATCAGTTATCAGTTTGGTGAAATAGGGGATACTCTGCTCGACCAATGTCGCTTTATAATAAGAATCACCTAAATAGTAATAAACCATATCCATTTTTGAAAAATTAGGAAAGTTAGTCAGGATCTCTGATAGCCTGCTTGTGGCTGCGTTATACGCTTTTACTCTGTAATAATGGACCCCTATATGGAGAGTGTGTTCTGCCAATCTATCTTCGCAGTCTAATATTTTTTCCTGGGCAGATTTTGCTTCTTCACTCAATGGATAATTAGTAACGACTTTTTTAAATTCTGCGAGGGCCTGTTTTGTTTTTGTCTGATCCCTCCCAGGCTTCAGGACTTTTCTATAGAAAGTCATGGCAATTTGATGCTGAGCAAGGGGTGCAGAAGGACTGTAGGGAAAGAGGGATATAAACTCACTGTATTCAGATGCAGCCAGTATCATACTTCCTTCGTCTCTCTTTCGATAATATGAATCAGCAATGGCCAATTTGGCCTGTTGAGCATAAAAGCTCTTAGGAAAGGAATCAATGACTTGCCTTAAATATAGACGAGCTTTTTCGGGATCTTTCTTAATAAATTTCTCTCCAAGCTTAAAGAGGGCTTCATCGGAGGAAGCAACTTCTAGTGAAATTTCTGTTGTCTTTTTCCCACAGCCAAAACTAATCATAAGACAGAGGAGAGAAATGGTAAGAGCCAGGCTGAGTTTTTTCATCGTATTATTCTGTTTCTCCCTTAGGAAGAATAGAGCTTTTTTGTCCATAGCCATTCTTCTTTCAGTCCATCCCGGAGCTTGATTTGGGGCGAGTAATTAAGGTCTTTCCGGGCCTTTTCAATATTGGCAAAGGTATGAGACACATCTCCTTTTTGTTTTTCTTTTCGCACCAATCTTACTTGTTTTTGACAAATATTTTCTAAAAGGGGAAAAATGTCCTTTAATTTTTTCCGAGTCCCGCCTCCGATATTGTATATTTCTCCCACTTTCCCTTTTTTAAGGGACTCAAAATTGGCATCAATAACATCATCTATATAAGTAAAGTCTCTGGTCTGGTTTCCATCGCCGTAGACAGGGATCTGTTTGTCTTTTGTCATGGCTTTGAAAAATTTATGGAACGCCATATCCGGGCGCTGACCAGGACCATAAACTGTGAAAAACCTCAGGGAAATCGAAGGGACCCCATAATTCTTGCAGTAAAGGAGACAGAGATTTTCAGCAGCGAGCTTGGTCACTCCATAAGGTGAGAAAGGATGGAGGGGACTTGTCTCGGACATAGGAAGATCCGGGCAGTTACCGTACACAGAAGAAGAGGAGGCGTAAATGAATTTTTTAAGATTAAGGTTCTTAGCTACTTCCAGCAGTTTTTGAGTGGCTTCGATGTTATTTTTAAGATAAACGGAAAAATTATCTCCCCAGCTTGCCCTGACCCCTGCCTGGGCAGCATGATGAAAGATGTAATCTGTCTTTTTTAATATTTTCTTTAGATCCAGGTCATTTAAATCCCCGGTAATGAACTCAAAATTTTCATCCTTTCTCAAGGGTTTTATATTTTTTTCTTTTATCCGTTTAGGATAAAAATCAGTGAAAGAATCGATACCTACGACTTTGAATCCTTCTTTGAGGAGTCTACGACACAGGTGGGATGCAATAAATCCTGCTGCTCCAGTCACTAAACAATTCATGATTGTCCGAATTTTCTTCCTAAAATTATCCCCTCGAGGATTGTATCCCGGGAGTTTTTCTCGTCGAAGATAGCAGATCTCCCCATCCCAACAGCCTCCTCGAATTTGCCGCAGGTTGCGGAAAGAATTGAGTGCGCAATTTGGATCATTGTTTACTTACCTCCAGAGTGATCGGATATTTTTTTTGGATGAGATAGCCTTGAGGAGGAAACTGTTTGATTGTAATTCCTGCCTCCAGGCCAGGATAGGATGTATAGCGAATATCTTCTACTCTGAAATCTAATTCTTTTAGCTTCGCTAGGACAGTTTCTGTTTTCTTCCCGATCAAATCTGGCATAAGATACTTTTCTTCCTTTTCTCCTTGACTGATAAGAAGACTGACAGGGGAGTTGCTTCCAACTTCTGCTGCAGCCCGAGGATATTGAGAAATGATTTTTCCGGCTGCATACTCGGAGGTGTGCACTTGAGATACATCACCTCTTCTTAATCTAGCTTCTTTAAGAATTTGGCTTGAATTCTGGAAGTTTCTTCCTATAAGCCGGGGGACTATAACCTTCTCAGTTCCTGCGCTCAGGATGACTTTTACTACCTTGTTAATTTTTAATTTCGATCCAGAAGAAGGATCTTGAGAAATAACTTTTCCTCGTTCCCAACGGGTGTCAAATTGAGCTCCCGCTTGAACAACGGATAATTTTCTTCTTGTAAGCTCAGAGCTTGCCTCCTCCAAGGTTTTTCCGATGAGATTGGGGAGTGTAACCATCTCACCTTTTAAGATTATCCGAAAAGATAGAATGGTGCTCAGAAAGAAAATTATAAAAAAAATTAGCGCATAAGAGATTAAATTAGAAATTTTTTTTAATTCCATAACCTAAAACTAAGATAGTGAAACAACTGTTATCTATACCATAGATTTATAACCAAGTAAACGGCAAAAAAGTTGCTTTGGGGACGTTCCCAAAGGGGACAGGCTGCTTTTATTTTTGGGGACGTTCCCCGGGG
>SOIV01000244.1 GCA_004377005.1 Candidatus Aminicenantota bacterium
TTTTCTCTTCTCAAGCGGTGAAAGGAAATAGCAAAACGGTGAGCTTCGTCTCTAATATTCTGGAAAAGTTTCAGGGCAGGTGAAGTTCTCTCTAAGCTTATGCCTTTTTTTCGATCAGGAGCGAAGATGATTTCTTCCTTTTTTGCCAGCGAAACTATGGGTAGATTGCCCACTCCTAACTCCTCAAGGGCTCCTCTGGCTGCATTAAGCTGACCTTTTCCTCCATCAACCAGAATCAAATCCGGAAAGTCTTTCTTTTCTTCCAGAATTCTTTTGTACCTTCTTCGGATGACTTCTTGAAGGCTGGCAACATCATTCGGCCCTGCCACAGTCTTGATTTTGTATTTCCTGTAATCATTTTTCTGAGGTCGTCCATTCTCGAAGACGACCAGTGAGCCTACGGATTCTTCACCTCCAATATTGGAAATATCAAATCCCTCGATGCGCTCAGGGATGGATTTTAAATTAAAGATTTTTTTTATCTCCATCAGTGGCGCGAGTCCTTCATATTTTTTCCGAAGCAGAATTTCAGCATTACTGCTAGCAAAATCCACTAACTTTTTATTCTTTCCTTTCCGAGGGACGATGATTTCAATTTTTTCTCCCCTCAGGTTCGAGACCCTTTTTAAGATTCCGTCTTTTTCCTCTGGCGCGAACGGCAAAAGAATTTTATCCGGCATGCTCTTTCTGTGTTTATAAAATTTTTTTAGATAATTGGAGAGGATTTCTTTGTCAGCAATATCTTCCTTCTCCTGAAAAAATATATCCTCTGATTCAATAACTTTGCCTTTTCTCATGAAAAAAACATAAAGGGCTACGTTTTTCTTTTCTCTTGAGTAACCAAAAATGTCCTTGTTTTCCATTCCTACTGAAATAAGCCTGGGTTTTGCTTTAATCTCCTCTATGGTGCGAATGATATCTCTCCAGTGTGCAGCTTGCTCAAATTCTTGGCGAGCAGCAGCTTCCTGCATTTTCTTTTTTAGAATTTTCAATAATTTTTCTGTTTTTCCTTCAAGAAAGAGGAAAGCATTCTTGATACTCTCCCTGTAGTCTGATTCTGAGATGTATTCAACACAAGGAGCTGAACACAGCTTTAGGTCATAATCAAGACAGGGTCTTTTCCTCTTTCCTGGAACAGATTCCTGGCAGGTTCTTACCCCAAAATACTTAGCGCTGAGGTGAATTGTGTTTCGAGCCTGGTGAGCAGGACTGAAAGGGCCGAAATATTTAGCCCCGTCTTCCTCAACTCTCCGTGTTAAATAAATTGCGGGGAATTTTTCCTGAAGCGTCAATTTCAGGTAAGGGAAGCTCTTATCGTCTTTGAGCCTGAGGTTGAACCTGGGCTGGTGTTGACGGATGAAATTGTTCTCGAGGAAAGCGGCTTCTTTCGCAGAGTCGGTAAGGATAAAATCGATCTCTTCGGTTGCAGAGAGGATTTTTTTTATTTTTGCATCAGAAGTCGGAAGAAAATAAGACTTGACTCTATCCTTTAGAGAACGTGCTTTCCCGATGTATATGACCTCGCCTCCTTTGTCTTTGAAAAAATAAATACCCGGCTTTTTTGGCAGGTTCTTGATCTCTGATTTTAGGTCGCTCATAATCTCCAGTTTTTTTTACGTCATGCCCTAGTTTTTATAACTGAAGAAAGCTTAATGCCTCTTCATTTTAAGTTTATTATCTTCATCATAAGTTTTTAAAACCAAGACAGGCTTCGTGCCTCATCATAAACCTGTCTCTAGTTCCCTTTTTTTCAGTCTCGTGAGCTCATCCCTAAATCGAGCTGCTTTTTCAAACTCCAGGTTTCTGGCTGCCTCTTTCATCAATTTTTCAAGACTCTCCATTTTCTCTTTTCTCTTTTGAGGCGAAAAATATATATCTTTGTCTTCAGAGACCCGTGAGTAATCAAAATAATCTCTCTCGTAGATGCTGGTCAAGACTTCATCTATTCTTTTTTTAATGGAATGAGGAGTGATATTGTTTTTTTTGTTATATTCTTGTTGAAGTTTTCTCCTTCTGTTTGTCTCTGAGATAGCTCTTTTCATGGAGGCTGTCATGACATCTGCATACAGAATGGTTTTGCCCGCCACATTCCTGGCCGCCCGTCCAAAAGTCTGTATAAGTGAGCTTGTAGAACGGAGGAATCCCTCTTTGTCAGCATCCAGAATAGCGACCAGAGAGACTTCGGGTAAATCGAGTCCTTCCCTCAAGAGATTTATGCCTATTAGAGCATCGAACTTTCCTTTTCTGAGGTCTCTTAGTATTTTAACCCGGTCCAATGTATTAATTTCTGAATGGAGATAGCGAACTCTGAGTCCAAGCTCATGGTAATGACGGGAGAGGTTTTCAGCCATTTTTTTGGTCAATGTCGTCACTAATGTTCGTTCACTCTTTTTGGCTCTTTTTGTTATTTCGGCCATCAAATCATCGACCTGACCTTTGATAGAGCGGACCTCGGTATCAGGATCTGTGAGTCCCGTAGGCCTAATGATTTGCTCAACAACCTTATTTCCTGTTTTCTTTAGCTCGTAGGGGCCTGGAGTGGCCGAGACATAAAGGACTTGGTTCACTCTGCTTTTGAACTCTTCAAAATTAAGAGGCCGGTTGTCAAGAGCAGATGGCAGGCGAAAGCCATGCTCGATAAGTGTTTGCTTCCGGGAGCGATCGCCGTGGTACATTCCTCCAATCTGAGGTACGGTGACATGGGATTCATCAATGATGATCAGGAAATCAGAAGGAAAATAATCGAGAAGCGTATAGGGTGGCTCTCCAGGTTTTCGCAGGCTGAGATAGAGAGAATAATTTTCTATTCCAGGGCAATAGCTGAATTCCCTCAGCATCTCCAAATCATACAAAGTTCTTTCCTCAATCCTGTTTGCCTCGATAAATTTACCCTTCTTGTTGAAGAAGGTAATTCTCTCCTCGAGCTCTTTTTCCACGCTGCGAATGGTATAATCGAGAATGTCGGGAGGAGTGGCGAAGAAAGTTCTGGGATAGATGAGAATTTTATCAAAGGAATCTAAAGTTTTGCCAAGGAGAGGATCGATAGAGGAGATTTTTATGATTTTGCTTTCATCAAGTTCAATCCGGTAGGCAAACTCTTCATAGGAGGGAAAAACTTCAATAACATCTCCTCTCACTCGAAAAGTTCCTCTTCTAAAATTGGTCTCTTCTCTTTCGTACTGTATATCGACGAGGTTTTTAAGAATGCTTTTCCGAGTTATATTCTGATTTTTTTCAAGGGTGAAGCTCATGGAATAGTAGGTTTCTGGTGAGCCAATGCCATAGATGCAGGAGACAGAAGCGACAACAATAACGTCTCTTCTCTGGAAAAGAGAGTTTGTTGCGCATAACCTGAGTCGGTCTATCTCATCATTGATTGTAGCTTCTTTTGCGATGAAAGTGTTAGTGGCTGGAATATAGGCTTCAGGCTGGTAATAGTCATAATAACTGACAAAATATTCTATGGAGTTCTCTGGGAAAAAATGGCGAAATTCCTGGTAAAGTTGAGCAGCCAGGGTTTTGTTGTGGGAGATAACAAGAACAGGTCTTAAGGCTTTTTCGATGAGGTTGGCTATGGTAAAAGTTTTTCCCGACCCTGTGACTCCCATTAATACCTGATGTTTGGCTTTCTTTTCCAGACCTTCATAGAGTTCTTGGATAGCTTTTGTTTGATCTCCCTTGGGCTTGAAATCAGAAAAAAGCTTAAATTTCTTCATCAGCTCCATTATAGCAAAAATTGAAAGATTAGAGTTCGATCCTTCATTTTTTTATGCCGAAGACCAGGAATGATTGTTACGAGATGCAGGAAAGAGGTGAATTGATGATAATTTTTCAGGCTGCTGCGGTTATTGTTGATAGAAGAGGAGTTCTCGATTAGCTATTAGTTAAGGTTTTGGTATTAATTAACAGAAAAATAGGAGAACTTATTAATGAATTTAAAATCAGACAAGCTCGAATGTCGTTTTTTCCTTAGTCTTATCTTCTTCTTTGATGGCAAGAATATCGATTTTTTCTTCAGGGGGTGAAATCTCTTTGAGGTCTTTTTCTATTTTCACGCCACCCATGAACTTTGCTCCCTCCATGATCGAAATTTTGGGGGCTTTAAGATCTCCTTTCATCTGACCTTCCTTTGAAATAAAGATCTTTCCTGAAGCGTCAATATTTCCTTCCACGGTTCCGTTTATGGTAATATTCTTAACTCGAATATCAGCTTCGACTTTTGCTCCACGTCCCACTAAGATATTATGATTCGCGAGGTCTATTTTCCCCTTATATTGTCCTTCGATCACAACGTCTTCCTCGCCAGATAATTCGCCTTTCAGAAAAAGAGATGGACCCAAGCGCGCTATGCCTCGGGGAATACCTTCTTCTGAAGAATTCTTTTTGTTTTTCCCTTCTGGTTTAAGCATTGGCATTTCGCCTCTCAATTTTCCCCTATTTACTTCCGTATTATAATTTCAATCTTTTTATATGTCAACACATTCATTTTATGTTGTGCCATATAAAAAAAGGCAAAAAAAGGGGACAGGCTACGTAAAAAAAGGGAACAGGCCCCTTTTCCCCCCCCTTTTTCACTCTTGACCTCCATTTTTCCCATGATATAAGCTATAGGAAGGGTGCTTATCCTATGCAAAGAAACTCGATAAAGATAGCATGTATCATTCTCGTTCTATTTTTCCTGGTCTCTTCATACAGATATGAAGCGCTCATCCAGCCTGCAAACCAGGAAACAGATGCTTATGTAATTTTGCTCCATGGTCTAGGACAGTCGAGTCGTTCAATGGAGAAAATAGGAAAAAGCCTGTCAAGTCTTGGCTACAAGGTAGTAAACGTTGATTATCCTTCAACAAAGCATCCGATAGAATTCTTAGCAGATGAAATACTGAGTGATATTATTGAGCCATACAGCAAGCACTCTCAATCAAAAATACACTTTGTAACTCATTCGATGGGAGGTATCGTTATTCGCTATTATCTAAAAAACCATAAATTGCCCAATCTTGGACGGATTGTTATGATTAGTCCGCCCAATCAAGGGAGTGAGTTAGTGGCTAGTCTTGTTGATAGCTATGTTTTCAAAAAAATCAATGGTCCAGCTGGCCTCCAACTGGGCACAGATGAACATAGTGTTCCCCTGAGCCTGGGACCTGTTGATTTTGAACTGGGGGTGATAGCGGGCAACAGAGGCTTCAATCCCCTGTATTCTCTGATAGTCCCAGGCCCAGATGATGGTGTAGTCTCAGTAGAGCGGACTAAGGTTGCCGGCATGAAAGATTTCCTCATCTTACCCCGAAGCCATGCATTCATCATGAAAAGTGAAGATGTCATACAACAGGTTATTTACTTCCTGGAGCACGGTGCATTCAGAAGGGAAGCCCAATGACAGAAACCGTTAGCCTTCCTTTGTGGCTGGTTATTATCGGCGGTGCTTTGGCCGTTTGGACTCTGCTTGACCACCTGCTCCTGCCCAGTGTCCGGTGGTATTTCCGGCGGCGGGTGAATATGGTCATTAATCAGATAAACAACCGGCTGGACGTTCGGCTTCCAGCTTTTGAACTGACAAAACGCCGCGTAATCATTGATCGGTTGATTTACGACGCTGAAGTCCTTGAGGCGGCAAAGAAATATTGCCAAGAACAGGGTGTTCCCAACGAAGTTGCAAGGGAAAAAGTCAAGCGCTATGCTAATGAAATCGTGCCTTCCTTCAATGCTTATGTCTACTTCCGGCTTGGCAACTGGCTAAGCAGGTCTCTGTTGAGAGTACTCTACCGCGTTCGTGTTGGCTCTATCGATGAAGAAGGTTTTGCAAAAGTTGATCCCCAATCAAGTGTTGTGTTTGTCATGAATCATCGTAGCAACTTAGATTACATCTTGCTGGCATGCCTGGCGATAAACAGAGTTGCGATGAGCTTCGCAGTGGGCGAGTGGGCGCGAGTTTGGCCCCTTCAGCAGCTAATCCGTATCTTAGGAGGGTATTTCGTAAGACGTGGCTCTGGAGATACATTATACCGCTCTGTTTTAGCCCGTTATGTGCAAATGGCAACCGAAGGCGGAGTTGTCCAGGCGATATTCCCAGAGGGCAGACTGAGCAAGGATGGCAGATTGGGCGATCCCAAGATTGGTTTACTGGATTATATGTTGCGCAGTTTCGATTCGAAAAAAGGACGTGATCTTGTCTTCATCCCTGTTGGAGTGAATTACGACCGAGTGCTAGAAGATCGCTCATCACTGTTGAGCCTAGATCATGATACTCCAAAAAAATCGAGACTCGGAGTAATCAGAAAAACATTATTTTTTATCGTCCATAACCTGTGGCTGATGTTGCGCGGTGGCTGGTATCGTTATGGTTATGTTGTAGTAAACTTCGGAACTCCCATTTCCATGCGATTATATGGGAAGAGATACAATGTTGATTTTCGAAACCCCGACAAGAAAGCGCGTATAGAAAATGTGCAACTTCTGGCTCAAGATCTGATGCAGGCTGTGGGAAGGACTATCCCTGTAGCACCTGTGTCGTTGGTTGCGTCTGTTTTCGTGGAAAACCCAGATAAGACTTTTTCAAAGCAGGAAATAAAGGCTCGTGTCCAAAGCCTGATCAGCGTGCTTGAGGAGCATGGAGCTCTCGTTTATATTCCCCGCAGTGATCATGATTATACGATTGAAGTCGGGCTGCGCATGTTGACTCTGAGGCACCTTGTTATAGAAGAGAGCAACCTGTTCCGGGCAGCACCAGGAGAAATCAAAGTTCTGCACTACTATGCCAATGCAATCGCACATCACGTAAGCTCTGACAAATAGGAGCCGCACAGAAAGCAGGGGGCCATCTCAACATTTAACATTCTTATAAAAATTTTAAAAGAATTTTTAATGTCAAATATTGAGATGCTACCCCTTTCTTTCCCTTTGGCGACTGGTCAATACATTAAATTTGACTATTGACTCATTGCTTATTATTTTATAATCAAATGAAATTGATGATATTTTTGCTGCGTTTTATAATAATAAATATTTGTTTCATTTTTGTAGCAATTGATGTTAGCTTGATTTAGATTCAAGCTGTTTAGCAATGATTCAATATTACCCGGAGGAGGATTAATGGAATCAGGAAATATCCCTGTTTTGAGCATCAATGAGGATACGATTCCCCGCGCCTATGAGAAAGCCATAAGGGAAGTCTGGGAGAAAGGTGCGAGTATCCGGACCGAGTATGATCATCCTGGAGATCCGCCGAGCCGGGATGCGACGGTGATAATCATCGTTCGTAATCCGTTTGGTCAACCTAGATTTCACCGCTCCTTTGCCGATGGTCTGGGTGGGTTGGCTGAGTATGTTATGGAAGTAGTTCATGGTGCCCACGATTACTGGGTCAAGCCGCTGGAAGAAATTTTGAAGGGCACTAAAAGCAAAGACACCCGCTGGACCTATACCTACCATGGTCGGCTCTTTGAATACAGGATCGAGGATAAGGTAGTAAATCAAATAGGCGCCATGATTGATAAGCTTTCCAAGACTGGTTACACCAGGCGAGCCCAGGCTATAACCTGGAACGCAAAGCTCGATCCGCCCACAGAAGACCCGCCCTGTCTGCAGCGGGTCTGGGGACGACTTTGTGATGATGGAGAAGGGGGGTATATCTATAACATGAATACTCATTGGCGGAGTCGGGATTTATTCAAGGCGTGGTTTGAGAATGTCATCGCCCTGACAACCCTCATGAGAAAAATTGCGGAGGCGATCTCCCAGAGGACGAAAAAAAGGGTGAAACTGGGCAGGTATGTGGATATCAACGACTCTCTTCATATCTACGGCTCCTATTTTCGGGAGATAGAAGGGGATGCGGAGAAGGGGATTAAGAGTTTCTTTGAGACATTAGAGAGCCGCTCCTTCGAAGAGAGAACCTGGAATTCTGATTTCATAAAACCTTACTTCATTAACGACGGAGTGGGGAAGGGGCTGAGGCCGATGCTGGAAAGAGAGAAAGATATGCCGGAAAAAGTAAGGAAGGCGATAGCGGAAGAGCTCCGATTGATGGAAGAGGAGGATTACTTAGTCTAAAAGGGATTGGAAACCTTTCCCAAAATCTTTTTTTGCCAAGGAGGAAGGAATGAAAATTTTTGAGGAGCTAGCAGATGAAGTCCAAAAAGGTAATTCAGAGTCTGTTGAGGAGCTGACAAAGAGAGCTCTTTCTCAAGATATTTCTGCAGAAGATATTTTGAACAACGGTTTAGTTGCAGGAATGAATATCGTTAGTGAGAAATTTAAAAACAACGAAATTTTTATTCCGGAAGTTCTGATTTCTGCAAAATCAATGTACTCAGGGCTGGGTATTATTAAGCCTCTTTTGGCTGAGTTAAATGTCAAATCAAAAGGAAAAGTCGTTATCGGAACTGTAAAAGGCGATTTACATGATATCGGGAAGAATATAGTAGCCATGCTGTTACAAGGGGCTGGTTTTGATGTAGTAGACCTTGGGGCGGATGTTCCTAAAGAGAAATTTTTGGAATTCGTCAAAAATGAGCGCGTCGATATTTTAGGAATGTCAGCCCTTTTGACCACTACTATGATATACATGAAAGAAACAATAGAAGCATTAAAAAATGCGGGTTTAAGGGAAAATGTAAAAGTAATAATCGGTGGCGCCCCTGTCACGGAGTCTTACGCTGCCCAAATAGATGCGGATGGATATGCTCCGGATGCTGCCTCTGCAGTGGATCTTACAAAGAGACTCCTTGGTGAAACTTAAGCAATAAGGATCACATCTCAATAAATTAGCTTAAATTCTTAGGAAAGGAAAATAACTTAAAACGAGGAAAAGAAAATGGGCATGATGGAAAAAATGATGGATCGTATGATGGACAAAATGAGTAAAGAAGAAAAAGAGGACATGATGTCTAAGATGATGGATAAGTTCTTCGCTGATATGACAGTAGAAGATAAACAGAAGATGATGGAGGAGATGATGCCTAAGATGATGGAAGGGGTCAACATGATGGAGATGATGCCTAAGATGATGATGAGCATGATGGGCGGAGGTGAAGGCCAGGGCGGAATGATG
>SOIV01000169.1 GCA_004377005.1 Candidatus Aminicenantota bacterium
GAAAACGACCTGGAAATCCTAAAAAGAGAAATACGAATAAAAAGCCCGATCTATGCAGAAATTAATTACCCTGAAATCATATCTTTACAGGAAGCCCAGAGAGAACTTCTCGATTCTAAAACTGCTTTCTTTGCCTACTGCATTGGAAAGGAGCATTCTTATGCTTTTGTCATCACAAAAAAAGACTTCAGAATATTCCCACTACCCCCCAGAGAAAATATCCAAAGGCAAGTCTCAGACTATCTGAAAGTAATATCTGATAAGGAAAATAAAAATTTTAAGTTAGGTTACGAGCTATTCAAAACGCTTGTCCTTCCAGGCTTAGATAAAAACATAAAAAATATAATCTTTGTCTCCGACGATATCCTCCATTTCCTTCCTTTTGAAACTCTTATCACTCACAAAGAAAAGAGAGACTGGCTGATCAAAGATTACAAGATTGCTTATGCCCCATCGATTTCCTCTCTTCGAGAAATAATCCAGCGCAAAAAGTCAAATGGTCCAAAGCCTCGAATGGATATTTTAGCCTTTGGCGACCCTTTCTTCGGACCATGGGAAGCGGGAGATAACGGAAAAGACATCTTTCAAGACTATTATACTTCTAATGCCTTTAATTTTTTTAGATTAAAATACAGTGGATTTGAAATCGACAAAATCAGCTCTCTTTTCAAAAAAAGAAAAATAAAGATTTTTCGAAGAGAAGAGGCAAGCAAAGAACAATTAATAAATCACAGCCTCGATGATTATAAAATCATCCATTTTGCAACTCACAGCATAATAGATGAAAAAATACCTGCCAGGTCATCTATCGTGCTTTCTCTGGACGAAGACCTCACTCAAGATGGTTTTCTCCAGATGAGAGAAATTTATAACTTAAAGCTTAATTCAGACTTGGTCACTCTCTCTTCGTGCCAGACAGGCCTTGGCGAATTCATCAAAGGAGAAGGGATTGAAGGTATAAATAGAGCCTTTTTCTACGCAGGCACTTCCTCAGTCCTCATGAGCTTATGGGCTGTAAATGACCAAGCAAGTTATCAGCTTATGGAAAGATTTTACTTTCACCTTCGCTCCTCTGAATCAATAATGAGTGCCTTACGCAAAGCCAAGCTCGAATTGATAGACTCTAATACCTTATCCCATCCTTATTACTGGGCAGGGTTCATAGTATCAGGAAAAGCAGATGAAATAATATTCCCTCACTCAATAAATAAATGGCTTTTCTTCGGAATCTCCTTCTTATTTGTGGCAGGGATAATTTCAGCCGCTATGAAAAACCGTAGAAAAAAACTGAAGATATCCTTCTGAAAGTCTTCCGCCTTCCCCTCCCTAACGAGTCAGCCATGACTGACTCCTCATAGAAAGAGCTGCAAAGGGAACAATCCACCAAAGACAAACGGCAGTAATGAGCGCATAAGGGATCCCATACAGGAAAGAAAGGTTTTTATTGGTGCGGAGATAATAAAGTGAGAGAAAAAAGGAAATAATAACCAGGAAAGCAATGTGACGGAGAATAAAAAGAGGATGGACACAAAAAGAATAAATTATAATTCCTAAAGAAAAAATATGGAAAGGATGGAGGATATTCAAAAAGAAGAAATCAAATATAGGCATAACTCTGTTTTTTGTCCGGTATTTTGAAAACATGAATTTGGCAAAAAGAATGGATTCTCGAATATAACTTCGCGTCCAGCGAAGATACATTAGGATCATTTGAGCTAGTCCTGTAGGCACTTTCGTATAAACACAGGCATTGGACTGGAATCTTGTCATATAGCCTGCTTTCAGGATTTGAGTTGTGAGAGCCCTATCTTCGCCGTAAGTGCAGGGTGTTTTGAGAAATTTCTGATTGACCCACTCATTAATGAATTTCATCAAAACATTCCTTCTGTATGCAGTGAGGGCGCCCGGACAGCAAAAAACAGCCCCGTAGACACTCTGATAAGCACGGCCAAAATTAAAGGAGATTGAATAGCGGACCGAAAGCATCCTTGTAAGAAAATTCTCCTTTTCATTCAAAACCGCAACTCTCCCCGCAACAGCACCCGTCCTCTCATCCTTAATCAAAGGAATAACAAGATTTCTGATGGCGCTCCGCCCGATTTTACTATCAGTATCAACAGTAACGATAATCTCTCCTCTTGATTTCTTCAAACCTACATATAGGGCTTTTCTCTTCCCTAAATTTTCCCTGAAATTGACGACCTCTAGTCTATCTCCATATATTTGCTTAGCTCTCATCATATAGTAAAAAGTTGAATCAGCAGAGCCGTCATTTATACAGATGACTTCAAACTTATCTTGGGGATAGTTGCTGTTGAAGATGGAGGCGATTGATTTCTCTATGAGCTCCTCCTCGTTTAAAGCAGGCATGATCACGGAAACAAATGGCCAATTGACACTCTCTTCCGACTCTATTGTCTGAGGCTTGTAGCGAAACCAAATAATTGTCCGGAAAATTACACCGCTCACTATGATTACAGCTGAAATCAATAACGGGTATGTTGATATTCTAAGGAATAAATTGCTGCCCAGAAATTCAGCCCACATGTGAAAGATACGGAATTTAATGGCAACAACTACAATGAAAGAGCTGGTTAAGATGATGAAGATAATAAGAACAGGGTCTGCCCTTTTTTTTATAAAAGGAAGATCGAATAAAGAGCTTTTTGGCTGAGTTTCTAATTCAAGCTCATCAAATGTTTTTTCCAGCATCCAAGGCCCACAAAGATTACTTTAAAGAGGAAAAGTGAAACTAATTCTTACGGCAAGGAATACTATTAAATAAAATAAGGGAAGTCAAGCAGGTTATTGAC
>SOIV01000160.1 GCA_004377005.1 Candidatus Aminicenantota bacterium
GACAAATAAAATTGGGGTCAGACTTGCAAAAAGAAATGGGGCCAGGCCCCATTTTTGCAAGAAAGAGGACGTTCTCAACTTGTGGACAGAACAGCAAAAAATGGGGCCTGTCCCCTTTTTCCATTTGTCCCCTTTTTCCATTGCAAGTCTGACCCCAAGCTTATTGAACGAAAAAGGGATTTCCTATAGAATAATAATTAAAAAAAAGGAAATATGTCTATACTTCAAATCGTTAAGTACGGTAATCCAACCCTTACTAAAAAAGCCGAGGAAATAATAAATCTAGATAAATATATCGAGAGACTTGCTCAGAATATGGTTCAAACCATGTATGCAGCTCCTGGAATTGGGCTTGCGGCTCCTCAAGTCAATGAAAGCAAGAGATTAATAACCGTTGATCTTTCTGTTGGGGAGAACAGTCAAAATCTGATTATCCTCATAAATCCCGAACTCATTAGCCAGGAGGGAAAGCTCATCTCCGAAGAAGGCTGCTTATCGGTTCCCGATATTAATGAAAAAGTCGCCAGACCCTCTCGCATTATTATCAGAGGCATTGATCTGAAAGGCAATGAAAAAACTGTTGAAGCAGAAGGACTTTTAGCCAGAGTTCTCTGTCATGAGATTGACCATATTAATGGAAAATTATTTATAGACCACCTCTCTCTCCTCAAAAAAAGTCTTATCAAAAAGAAGCTAAAAAAAGCGGTTCAAATGGGCAAGATTTAATGAAAATTGTCTTCTTTGGCAGCCCTGTCTTAGCTCTTCCTTCCTTAAAAAAACTCCTGGAGACTGATCACAGCATCGATCTCATTATTACCCAGCCTGACAGACCCTCAGGAAGAGGGAAAAAACTTAAGCCTTGTCCTGTAAAAAAAACTGCTTTGGATCTGAACATCCCTTATTATCAGCCTTTAAAAATCAGGAAAGATGAAATCGCGCTTGATAAAATAAAAGAAATCGAGCCAGACCTTAATGTGGTCGTGGCCTACGGACAGATTATCCCCTCCTCAATCATCTATCTTCCCAGATATAACTCTTTGAATGTTCATTTTTCCCTTTTACCCAAGTACCGAGGGGCATCTCCTGTCCAGAAGGCTCTCTTAGATGGAGAAGCGAAAACAGGAATCACTATTTTTGAACTCAACGAGAAGATGGATGAAGGAGATATCCTTGTCCAGGAAGAAGTCAATATTTTTCCTGATGAGAATGCAGCAGAGCTTGAAGCTCGCTTAGCACAAAAGGGAGCAGATCTTTTAATAAAGGCGATAGCTCAAATTGATAAATTAAAGCACCGCAAACAGGATCATTCTCAGGCTACTTACGCCCCTAAAATTAGGAAAGAAGATGGAAAAATTGACTGGACAAAAAATTCTCTCTACATAGAAAGGCGGGTAAGGGCGTTCACTCCCTGGCCTTCAGCTTATGCTTTCCTTAAAGACATAAGGATAAAAATTCATAGAGGAATAAAAATAGAAAAAGAAGCCCCGCCTGGCTCTTCTGCCGGGGAAATTTCAGGAATAAAAAAAGAAGGCATCGAGGTATGTTGTGGAGAGGGAAGCATCTATCTTATCGAAAGCCTTCAGCCTGAAAATAGAAAACGTATGGATGCTTATGCTTTTTCTCTTGGAGCAGAAATTAAGCCCGGGGATATATTTGCTTAGTTCTAAGGGATAGTTATTCTTCCAGAATATATTGGTAGGGATTGACAGCCTTTCCGTTTCGGCGAACCTCATAATGAACATGAGGGCCTAAAGCTTTTCCTGTTTGTCCAATGTACCCGATGACATCCCATCTTTTGATTTTTTGTCCGGCTCTGACTGCAAATTTGCTCAAATGACAGTAGACTGTCGTAAAGCCTCCCCCGTGACTTATGATAACCGTATTTCCTCCGATTTTCTCTCTCTTGACATGAGAAACAAAACCATCAGCAGTAGCAACAATAGAATTTCCAAAACTAGAAGCGATATCGATACCATAGTGGAAAGCCTTTTTCCCTGTAAATGGATCCATTCTCGAGCCAAAGGCAGAAGTCAGCCATCCCGTTGTTGGCCAGATAGTGGGAGTAGAAGCAAGTTTTGCAGTCTGGTTTTCGAAGAATCTCACCAATGTATCCAAATTCTTATCGATGCCATCTGCTTTCCTGCTAATCCTCTTTGCATGATTGAGGCCAGCATCCTGACTATAACTTAAAGAGCCCAATTCTTGGCCACTACCTCTGTCTCCTCCCCCAACTCCAACCTCTTTCAGAACATCAGGTGATTTGAGTCCTGCCATAACATTGATCTTTTTGGCATAGGTTTCAAATTCGTTAATATTTTTCTTCAGCTTGTTTAGAGATACTTTATATTCAGTAATTGCCTGTTTTTGACGGTTATTCTCATCAAAAAGTTCTCTATATTTCTGTCTGGTGACATTCATTGAAAAATAATCGATGAGGAAAACGGTGAGAGCAGAAAAAACTAAGGTGAGGACCGTTATTAAAATTTTAACTTTCTTTTCAGAAAGAGTGATTGTTTTGAATTTACCTCTGTTGTGGGGGACAATTATCAGCGAAAAATACTTCTTAGCCATCAACTTCTCCCTTAATTATCATGAAAAAAAATTTTAAGTCAAGAATTTTATTAAATTTATTCATTATGGCCTCTTCCTCACATTTTCCTTAATCCAATCAGCAATATCCTGTGTAGATGAACCCGGCAAAAAAGTCTTGGATATTCCTATTTTTTCCAAAAAAGGGATATCTTTATCAGGAATAATTCCGCCTGCAATAACAGCGATATCATCTGCTCCTTTTTCTTTAAGGAGATCCATGATTTTTGGAAAAAGCACATTATGGGCACCAGAAAGGATGCTCAAACCTACCACATCAACATCCTCCTGAACGGCTGCATTGACAATTTCATCCGGTGTTCGCCTTAGGCCTGTATAGATCACTTCATACCCAGCATCCCTTAAAGATCGACAGATCACTTTAGCACCCCGGTCATGCCCATCCAGACCTGGTTTTGCTATCAGCACCCTAATGTTCTCGCCAGTCATAAAATCCTCCATTCATCAAGCAAGATTAACGGACATGACATCTTTTCTCATCCTCCTACTTATTTAGTCGTTTTTCTCATCTATTAATTAATATGTAATAGGTTCTTGGTATTCTCCGTAAACTTCTCTCAAAGAATCCATGATCTCCCCTAAAGTTGCGTATGACTTGACACAACTCAATATATAGGGCATCAAATTCTGTTTATCTGAAGCTGCCTTTTTCAGGTCGAGTATTTTTTCCCCGACTTGGGCATTATTCCTTGTTTTCTTAACATCATGCAAGCGAGCCATGTGCTGTTTAGCAACAGCTTCATCGATTTTTAAAAAGGGAATAGGCTTATGTTCCATCTCATAGGCGTTAACTCCCACAATTATCTTTTCTTTTTTTTCAACGGCTTTTTGATACAAATACGCACTATCAGCTATCTCCTTTTGAGGAAATCCGAGTTCTATAGCTTTAACCATCCCTCCCATATCATCAATTTTTCTGATATATTCCTTAGCATCCCTTTCCATTTCATCTGTCAGCTTTTCAATAAAATAGGATCCCCCCAAGGGATCAATACAATTGATTACGCCACTCTCATGAGCGATGATCTGCTGAGTTCTCAGGGCAATAGTCACAGCCTCTTCAGAGGGTAAAGCATAAGTTTCGTCAAGAGAATTTGTATGGAGGGATTGGGATCCACCTAAAACTGCGGCCAGAGCTTGGATGGCAACTCTTACCACATTGTTATAAGGCTGTTGGGCCATCAAAGAGACTCCCGATGTCTGAGTGTGAAACCTCAGCCACCCGCACCTCTGATCCTTTGCTCTAAACCTTTCTTTCATCACCTCTGCCCAAATCCTTCGGGCCGCTCGAAATTTGGCAACTTCCTCAAAAAAATCATTGTGAGCATTAAAGAAGAAGGAAAGTCGAGGCACAAACTCTTCGACATCAAGTCCTCTCTCCTGTGCCCACTCCACGTACTCGATCCCATCCCTGAGAGTAAAAGCCAGTTCCTGGACAGCTGTAGATCCCGCTTCCCTTATATGATAGCCTGAAATGGAAATGGTATTCCACCTGGGAACTTCTTGGGATCCGTATTCAAATGTGTCAACAATCAGTTTCATAGAAGGTTCTGGGGGGAAAATGAAGGTTTTTTGAGCGATATATTCCTTTAGAATATCATTCTGAATTGTTCCCGAGATTACTTTTGGAGAAACGCCCTGTTTTTCAGCAACAGCAATGTACATGGCCCACAAAACTGCAGCAGGGGCATTTATAGTCATAGATGTCGATATCTTGTCCAGGGGAATCTCGTTAAAAAGAATTTCCATATCCGCCAAGGAATCTATTGCTACTCCGCATTTTCCTATTTCTCCCTGAGCCAGAGGATGGTCAGAATCAAAGCCCATTATGGTAGGAAGATGGAAGGCAACACTCAATCCTGTTTGTCCATGAGAGAGAAGATATTTGTATCTTTTATTTGTGTCTTCAGCTGTCCCGAAACCTGAAAACTGTCTCATGGTCCACAGGCGGCCGCGATACATGGTCGGATGGATTCCCCTGGTATACGGATATTCCCCGGGAAAACTCAATTGCTTCAAGTAATCGAAACCATCAAGATCAAGAGGTGTGTAAAGCTCTTTAATTTTTTTCCCTGAAATCGTTGTGTATTCCATCTTCTTAGAAGAAGCCTTTTTCAATGCCTTATCGTACTTTTCCGCTTTCCAGTGGCTAAATGAGTGTTTCAAGCTCACCTCGGAGGAGCTATTCTTTTTCAAGTGAGCCTCACTCCTTTTTTCTTATTTCTCGTCTGGATAATTTTCATGTTTTATATTTACAGAGTGCCCTCTTACAGTCAATAGCTATACAAGATGATTCAAGGGGTGATTTTTTCCTCCTCAATTATCACCTCAAAAGGGTATGTTATGCCACCAGTTTCAGGTGACAATTCTAAGGAAATATTCAAAAATTTCAGGGCAGCGTTTTGCAGAAAGCAATTTTACCTTAACATTAATCAAATTATTTTATTCCTCTGTAACTTTAAAAACTACATCGTTCTCTCTAACAGAGTTTTCCACTTTTATTCCTACTGGCTCACCTGGTTTTACTTTATCTACAGGGTCATGCTCCAGCTGCATTGACTCTATTTTTTGGTAAAAATCAGAGGTGTGTCCCTTGATGTGGATTGTATCGCCAACCTGAAGAGTTCCCTTGGATAATTCTAAAATACCTACATTTATTTTAGAGAAATAGTGAGTGATTTTTCCAATCTCTTCCTCCATGAAGGCCTCCTTCTTGAAAGGTTATTTAAAATTACCAGAATCATTCGAATTTCGCAAGCAATTTCCTAAGAGAGTATTTGGGGATGGATGAAGCGACCTTAAAAGAAAGGCTCAGGCAATATGGTTAAAAAACAAGTTGCTTTTGACCCAGCGAATAAATGAGCGAATAAATGGGGCCTGGCCCCATTTATTTCCCCATTTATTTCCTAAGAGAGTATTTGGAGATGCTTCCAACTATTTCAAGTGCAAAGGACAGAGCCGCCGTTCACATTTAAAACTTCGCCAGTAATATGCCGAGCCAGGTCTGAGGCAAGAAACAATATCGGTCCTGCAATATCCTCAGGAGGAGGAATTCTTCTTAAAGGAATAGACTCCTGAACCTTATCTCTAAAATCAGGATCACTGAAAACCCCGGAGCACATATCTGTATCCACCCATCCTGGTGCGACACAGTTGACGCGGATATTATAAGGGCCCAGTTCTGCTGCAAGGGATTTTGTAAAAGATACTAGAGCCCCTTTGCTCGCTGCATAATGGGAATGAAAGGCTTCACCCCTAACTGCCGCCGTGGAAGAAACACTGATAATCCAACCTCTTTTTTTTTCTTTCATATGGGGCACAACTGCATTGCAGGTATAAAAAACACCATCCACATTTATCTTCATCGTTTCTGCCCAGGTTTTTTCCGACATCTTGCCCATCTCTCCATAGGTCCAGATCCCCGCATTGTTTACCAGGATATCTATTCGGCCCCATTTATCTATTACTTCTTTTACCATTGAATTGACATCATTATTCTGAGAGATATCTGCTTTAAACACCAGACACTCCCTTCCGATTTTATCAATTTCCTCTCTAACCTTCTCGGCCGCTTCTTTTTGATTCATAAAGTTTATGGCCAAATCGCACCCTGCCTTAGCAAATAAAATGGCGGTTGCTCGCCCAATTCCTCTTGAGCCTCCAGTGATCAAAACCTTCCTTCCCTCTAGGAAAATCATGGAACCTCCTCCCCTATTTTCTTATGACTTGGCGGCCCAGCAGATAATAAAAGCAATCCATATGCTTTATGCTTTCTCTTGCTGCGCAGCGAGTCATTGTATTTATTTTAGAGATAATTCTCCATCTCATCGAACTGATGATATCGATAGACCTCATCCTCATGAGGAAGTATCTTTTCTTTAAAGACCGAGAAGTATTCCTCAGGGTTAGGAAGTTTACCCGAAAGAGCTGCTACGGCAGCCAGTTCTGCCGATCCCAGGTAAACGCGTGCTTTATCTCCCATACGATTATCAAAGTTTCGAGTAGAGGTTGAAATAATGGTTACTCCAGGACGAACCCTGGCCTGATTCCCCATACAAAGGGAACAGCCGGGGATTTCAGTCCGGGCGCCGACGCTGGAATAAATCGAATAATACCCCTCTTTCATCAGCTGAGCCCTATCCATTTTTGTGGGGGGCGTTAACCAGATACGAGTATTGAGATATCCCTTACCCTCAAAAATCTTTCCAGCTGCCCGGAAATGTCCGATGTTAGTCATACAGGACCCGATGAAGATCTCGTCGATCTTGTCACCTGAAACATCAGAAAGGAGTCTCACATCATCAGGGTCATTGGGGCAAGCCACGATCGGCTCCTTTATATTTGCAAGGTTTATCTCAAGAACGGCTGTATACTTAGCATTATCATCTCTTCTTAGAAGCGCTGGTTTTTCTAACCATTCCTGACAGGCTTCTATCCTTCTCTGCAGAGTATTAGCATTCTGGTAACCGTCCTTTATCATTCTTTTCATTAAAGCAATATTGCTTCTCAGATACTTGCTAACGCTCTCGCTACTCAGGGCGACAGTCCCTCCTGCTGCAGAACGCTCAGCAGTGGCATTTGTCAGCTCAAATGCCTGCTCCACTTCCAGGTTGGGCAATCCTTCCATTTCAATAATTCGGCCGTTAAAAATATTTTTTTTGCCCTCTTTAGCTACCGTCAACAGCCCCTCTTGGATAGCAAAATAGGGAATAGCATTTACCACATCTCTCAGGGTTATTCCGGGATTAAGCTCGCCCTTGAATTTCACCAGGACTGAATCAGGCATATCCAGGGGCATAAAACCGAGAACCCCTGCAAAAGCAACGAGGCCAGAGCCTGCTGGAAAGCTGAGCCCGATGGGGAAACGGGTGTGGGAATCACCAGCAGTTCCCAGTGTGTCAGGAACCAAGAAGCGATTCATCCAGGAATGTATAATCCCATCACCGGGTCTAAGGGCTACACCTTTTCGTTCCGTAATGAACTCGGTAAGCGATTTATGCATTTTGACATCTGCAGGCTTTGGGTAGGCGGCGGTATGACAGAAGGACTGCATGAACAAATCTGCCTGGAATTCCATACAGGCAAGTTCTTTCAATTCATCCGCAGTCATCGGGCCTGTAGTATCCTGAGAACCGACCGTCGTCATCTTCACATCACAGGCAGCACCTGGGAGTATACCTTCTAAGCCACAGGCTTTCTCTACAATCTTTTGGGCCAGGGAATATCCCTGCCCTGGTTCTGGCGTAGGTCTCTCAAGAACTGTGAAAAAATCTGCTTCGTCCTTTCCCAAGGCTTTTCGTGCTTTGGCAGTTAACGACCGACCTATAATAAGGCTAAGACGTCCTCCGGCGCGGTATTCATCCTTGATTGTCGCCGGCTGAAATTCAAACGAGGCTATGACTTCCCCTGCTTCGTTAGCGATAGTCTGAAATTTTGTATCGATGGAGAGGATGTCGCCAGTCTTCATCTTCGCCACATCACACACAAGAGGCAGACCTCCGGAATCTTCTACTGTATTGAAGAAAATTGGAGCGATCAAACTCCCGATTACAACTCCTTCTTTGTGCTTGTTCGGCACAAAAGGAATATCCTCTCCAATGTGCCATAACAAGGAATTAGTAGCGGACTTTCTTGAAGAGCCAGTGCCCACAACATCAGCTACGAAAGCTACACGGTGCCCTTCGTTACGGAAATCTCTGATTGTATCGATCCCTCCCGGAAATCTCGTCTCTCCCATGGAGAGGGCATGAAAAGGGATGTCTGGCCTGTTCCAGGCATACTTTGCTGCGGATAAATCATCGGTGTTAACCTCGCCATCAACTTTGAATACCTTGAGGGATAGCTTTTCTGGAAACTTCGGTCTGGAAAGGAACCAATCTCCATCCGCCCAGGATGTAAGAACCTCTTTTGCATAGCGGTTGCTTTTCGACATTTCAACAACCTTATCGAAAGCACTGTAAACCAGGATAATCTGCTTCAATGCTTTAGCGGACTCTCCAGCAAGTTCTTCGTCTTCCAAAAAGCCGAGCAAAGACTCTATATTATAACCTCCAAGCATTGTGCCCAGCAGAAAAACTGCCTCCGTTTTGGATAATAACGGAGAAGAGACCTTTTTTTCTGCAACCTTTGTCAACCAGGCTGCTTTAACCTTTGCCGAAGCATCAACTCCTGGCGAAACCCTATTTCTTAAGAGGCTCAAAAGAAGCTCTTCCTTACCCGCGGGCGGATTTTCCAGCAGTTTACAAACTTCCTCGGTCTCTTCAGGGCTTAAAGGCAAAGGAGGAACTCCCTGTTTTTGCCTTTCAGCTTCATGTTTGAAATATGATTCCAGCATTATCGCTTCTCCGTGTATATTTTGCTTTGATTAGTATACTGTATAAAATGTTTGTACTTATTTGTCAAAATCATTTTACCTGAATTATTCATAAGATATGCCGACACTATATATTATTTTCAATGATATTAGCTCTTTAGGTAGGTTTTTCTCAAGATCAAGATTCAAACTTTCTTTTATGTCCATTAATTCATTCTATGTCGGCATCTTTTACCTTTCAGGCGAGCCGATCTCACTGCATCTGCTTCGTTGCGGCCCAATCGCGGTGAAAAACCACAGCTTCATGGGCCGACGCCTCGCATCTACAGCAACTTCGACTCGTGAATAATCCAGGTTTATAAAAGAAGAAAATGGGGACAGGCTACTTTTTTCTCACAGCCAATTCACTCTTCCTTGCCTAAATTAATCGTCATGGCGGGCAACTTATAGAGTATATCAATATCAAGGTGTTGTTAGAAAATCATGGACTGACTTTCTAATATAAAAAAGTAGCCTGTCCCCTTTTTATTAACGTCGGTTTCATGAGTTGATTTTCATTGAAAAAAATTATAATATTCATTTTCCGTTTTTATTCATTCATATACTTTATAATAGGGAGGCTTAATCATGGATAATAGCGCAATTGAGAAGGCAAAAGATCATTTTAGCCAGATTATCGAAGACCAGCTAAGCCGCGTTGAGGCAATGAAAAAAGCTGCGGATTGGATTGATTATTCTCAAGTAAAACCCATCATCGTTGGAGTCATAGGCGGAGATGGAATTGGTCCTTCTATCGCCAAAGAATCACGCCGCATTCTGGAATTCCTGCTTCAGAAGGAAATAGAAAAAGGGGAAGTTAAGATTCGGGATATAGAAGGGCTAACGATAGAAAACCGTTCCAAACATAAGAAAGCTATTCCTGATGATGTCCTGGAAGAGATTAAAAAATGCCACGTTACACTTAAGGGCCCAACCACAACGCCTAGAAAAGGGGATCCCTGGCCTAATATTGAGAGTGCCAACGTTGCTATGCGGCGCTACTTAGACCTTTTTGCCAACGTGAGACCCGTAAAAGTCCCTAAAGAAGGAATAGACTGGATGTTTTTCCGAGAAAACACAGAAGGCGCTTATATCTTGGGGAGTAAAGGAATCAATGTCACTGATGATCTAGCCTTTGACTTTAAAGTTATCACTACTCAAGGCGCAGAGAGAATTATCCGTTTGGCTTTTGATTATGCCCAAAAAAATAAAATTAACCGAGTCACTATTGTAACAAAGGCCAATGTGATTAAAACCTCTGATGGAAAATTTTTAGATATCGGCTATAAGATTGCTAAAGAATATCCTGAGATCGAATGCGACGATTGGTACATCGATATCATGACCGCTAAGCTTGTGGATCCCAAGCGCAGGACCCAATTCAGGGTTGTCGTCCTCCCCAACCTTTATGGAGATATCCTTACTGACGAAGCTGCTGAATTCCAGGGAGGTGTTGGAACTGCTGGAAGTGCCAATATCGGAAAACAGTATGCCATGTTTGAAGCAATCCACGGTTCTGCCCCCCGTATGGTTAAAGAGGGGCGAGCTCAGTACGCAGATCCATGCAGCATGATTCGAGCTGCAGCCTTACTGATCAGCCATATAGGCTATCCTGAAAGAGGAAAAAACCTAGAAATGGCGCTGGATATTTGCGGCCAATATGAGAAGAAACTGGTTATAACTGGCCGAGATACTGGATGTGCTGGAGCAGAATATGCCAACTACCTCATGGAAACTCTTCAGAACCCTGGACTGAAAGATAAGTGGGAAAGCTACACAAAACAGCTTTGAATAAAGTAGTTCATCCCTTTTTAGAAGTAAAAAAAGGGCCTGTCTCCTTATAGTGTTATTTTCAAATTGTACGAAAAAAAGGGGCCTGCAGCCTTTTTGCTTGACTGCTATAAAAATTTGCATTATATTCAGATTTCAAATAAGCACGGTTTCTTTTCAAAACATCTAAAAGTTTTTCGCACCTGAAAAAAAAGCTGGGTTAATCAATAAAGACAAAAAAACTCAAAAGAAATAACTGGCTATAAATAATTTTTATTCATAATAATCAAAAATTAGAGGAGGTTTAATAATGAGGAAAAAAATAACAGTGATCGGAGCCGGACATGTTGGAGAAGTCACCGCATTCAAGATCGCTGAGAAGGAATTAGGAGATGTAGTGCTGCTTGATGTCGTAGAAGATATGCCCATCGGAAAGGGCTTGGATATGCGCGAAGGCGGACCTGTTGGAAAATACGACTCCGCTATCATGGGCACAAACTCCTTTGCAGACACTGCCGATTCCGATATCGTTGTCATCACTGCAGGAAAGCCACGAAAGCCTGGAATGAGTAGGGATGAACTTCTTGAAGCAAATGTCAATATTATCAAGCCTGTAACCGAAGAAGTCATCAAATTCTCTCCCAATGCTATGCTGCTTGTTGTCACCAATCCTCTCGACGCCATGGTTTACACAGCTTTTAAAGTCAGCAAATTCCCAAAAAACAGAGTCTTCGGGATGGCAGGAATTCTGGACACAACGCGATTCAGGGCTTTTATTTCAATGGAGCTCAATGTCTCGGTTGAGAACATTCAGGCTCTTGTTCTGGGAGGACACGGAGATACCATGGTTCCCATTGCCCGGTGCACAACCGTCGCTGGAATTCCTCTTACTCATTTCCTGCGGCCGGACAGGATTGATGCTATTATCGACAGAACAAGAAAGGGTGGCGGTGAAATCGTCAAATACCTGAAAACAGGAAGCGCTTACTATGCACCCTCCCTTGCTGTAGCAGAAATGGTAGAATCCATCGTCAAAGACAAGAAAAAAATACTCCCCTGTTCAGCATATCTTGAAGGAGAATACGGAATCAATGACCTTTATTTTGGAGTACCCATCAAATTAGGTGCCGGTGGAGTTGAAGAAATCATACAGATAGAGCTTACCGACGGGGAGAAAGAGGCTATCAAAAACTCAGAGACTGCTGTTCGCACCGTGGTAGACCTGCTTAAACTCTGAGGAGAATGGCTGAACACAGAATCGAAACCCCTGTCTCGGATGAAGACATCGCCAAACTGCGGGCTGGAGACAAAATTTTCATCACCGGCTATCTTTATACAGGGAGAGACTCTGCTCATAAAAAACTGATTGAACTTGTCAAAGAAGGCAAAGAATTGCCGATAGACGTTAAAGGGCAAATTATCTATTATGTTGGCCCTACACCTGCTCGTCCTGGAAATCCCATCGGTTCTGCAGGACCAACGACAAGCTACAGGATGGACTCCTATGCCCCAACTCTTCACTCTCTCGGTCTTAAAGGAACAATCGGAAAAGGATCCAGGAATGAAGAAGTCAAAGAATCCTTAAAGAAATACAAAAGTGTTTATCTTGCCGCAGTCGGTGGAGCTGGAGCTCTCATATCTAAAAGTATCGAAGAATCTGAAGTCATTGCTTATCCAGAATTGGGGCCTGAAGCGATAAGGAGAATAAAAGTCAAAGATTTTCCATGTATTGTTATCAACGATATGTATGGTGGCGATCTGTATCAAGAAGGCAAAAAGAAGTACCAGAAGGATTGAAGAAGAGACTTAAAAACAAACCGTAAACTCATCTCTCCTTTCTTCCTCTTGGAGGAAGAGTTCTGGGTTCAAAGAAAATATTATCACTTTATTCAAAAGACAATTGGAAAAAACAGGCATGAAGATCTTATAAAAGGATAAATACAATGAAAATTCATGAGTATCAAGCCAAACAAATTCTCAGCAAGTATGACGTTCAAATTCCCCGGGGAGAGGTGGCTGATAATCCTTCCAGAGCTCGCGAAATTGCAGATAAAATCGGCCCGAGGGTCGTGCTCAAAGCTCAGGTTCATGCGGGAGGAAGAGGCAAAGGAGGAGGCATCAAACTGGCAAAGAATCCTCAAGAAACAGAAAAAATTGCCAAGGAAATGATCGGAATGACCCTGGTCACTCCCCAAACCGGACCAGAAGGAAAACTAGTAAAAAAAATCCTTGTGGAAGAAGCACTTGATATTGCTCGAGAACTTTACATAGGAATTGTTATAGACAGAGCAAAGGAGGTTCCTGTTGTCATGGCTTCTTCAGAAGGGGGAGTTGAGATAGAAAAAGTCGCTGCTGAAACACCAGAGCTTATCTTTAAAGAATATATCAACCCGGCCACCGGATTTCTCCCGTTTCAAGCTAGAAACCTAGCTTTTAAACTATGTCTCGAGGGAGGGACCTTTAAACAAGCCGTTAAATTTATCATTAGTCTTTATAAAACATTCAGAGCGACAGATGCGTCACTCGCAGAAATAAATCCCTTACTCATCACAGAACAAGGAAATGTCCTTGCTCTTGACGCCAAGATGAACTTCGATGACAATGCCCTCCTCCGTCACCCCGATATCAAAGAGATGAGGGATCTGGACGAGGAAGATCCTTTAGAAGTCGAGGCATCGTCTTTCAACTTGAACTACATAAAACTGGATGGAAACGTAGGCTGTATGGTGAACGGAGCAGGCCTGGCCATGGCAACCATGGATATCATAATGCACTCTGGAGGAATGCCGGCAAACTTCCTCGATGTTGGCGGTGGAGTATCAGAAGAAGCAGTCAAGAATGCCTTTAAAATTCTCGTCTCGGATAAAGATGTAAAAGCAGCCTTGGTCAATATTTTTGGAGGCATTGTCCGCTGCGATTTGGTGGCAAACGGTATTGTTAAAGCGGCCAAAGAATTCGGTCTCAAGGTGCCCATGGTGGTCCGACTCGAAGGAACCAACGCAGAGCTTGGAAAAAAGATCCTAAAAGAATCGGGGCTTTCTTTCTACCCCGCAGAGACGATGAGAGAAGCGGCTGAAAAAGTTGTTCCCCTTGCCAAACAATAAGAAAGGAGTGGAATATGAGCATAATCATCGATGAAAAGACACGAGTTGTGGTTCAGGGAATCACAGGAGGAGAAGGCACCTTCCATACTCAAAGAATGCAGGAGTACGGAACAGCCGTGGTTGCCGGAGTCACCCCCGGAAAAGGAGGAACTACCCACCTCAATGTTCCTGTTTATAACTCAGTTGCTGATGCGGTTGAAAAGGAAGGAGCAGATGCCTCTGCAATTTTTGTCCCCGCCTTTTTTGCCGCAGATGCTATCATGGAGGCCGCAGATGCAGGGATTAAATGCATCGTCTGCATTACCGAAGGAATTCCGACCTTTGATATGATTAAAGTAAAATTATTCCTTAAGGGAAAAGATTGCTGCCTGATTGGACCAAACACTCCTGGGATCATCTCTCCTGGAAAGTGCAAAATCGGGATCATGCCAGGCCCCATTCATACTCCTGGAACAATCGGCATTATTTCCCGCTCCGGCACACTAACCTACGAGGCTGTAGACCAGGTGACTAAGTTGGGATATGGCCAGTCGACTGCAGTGGGCATAGGCGGTGATCCCATTGTTGGCCTTCAATTCATAGATCTTCTGAGATTCTTCAAAGATGACAAGGATACAGAGGCAGTTATCCTGATCGGAGAGATCGGAGGAACTGCAGAGGAAGAAGCTGCTGAATACGTCAAGAAAGAATTTCCAAAGCCAGTCGTGAGCTTTATCGCCGGCCAGACCGCTCCCCCAGGAAGAAGGATGGGCCATGCAGGTGCTATCATCTCAGGAGGAAAAGGCACAGCTAAAGAAAAGATGAAAGCCTTAGAAGAAGCTGGAGTCCATGTAGCCAAAAGTCCGGCTGAAATCGGTCAAAAAGTTAAAAAAGCACTTACTGGGGCCTGATTCTTCAAATATTGCAGGGGTTTGATTTATCTGATTTTTATTAATTGTAGGGGCTTGATTTATCTGCAGGAGCTTGATTCATCAAACATGGAAAAACAGGAAGTATCCTTTGTAGGGGCTTGATTTATCAAGCCCACCTTTTTTATATGAGATGATTAAAAATATAAATCAAGGAGGTCTATCATGAAAAATGCCATTAAGTTTTTCTTTCTCACAGTGTTTATCTTGACCTTTTCTCTCTCTTCGTCTATAACTGCCCAGCAGCAAGAGCCAGTCCCTGTTAAAGCTTCTCAAGTCAAAGGAAATATCTATGAAGTAGAGGGAGGAAGAGGCGCCAATGCTGGATTCTTCATAGGAGAAAAAGAGGTTCTGGTCATAGATGCAAAAATGACCGAAGAATCGGCTAAACAGATGATTGCTGAAATCAAAAAATTGACTTCCAATCCCATAAAGTATGTTATTCTAACCCACAGCGACGGCGACCATGTCAACGGCCTTGTCGGATTCCCGGCAGATGTAATCATTGCCGCTCATCATCAAACAGCAAAGGACATGGACGCTGCTTTCAAAGATGCGAAGTTAAGATCTTACCTTCCTGACTTTACGTTTTCCAAAAAACTGAAGCTCCATTCTGGAGACAAGACAGTCAAGTTATTTCATTTTGGTCCTGCTCACACAAGCGGGGATGTCGTCGTCTATTTTCCCGAAGAGAAAGTCGCTTTCATCGGAGATCTCCTGTTTCTCGGAAGAGATCCCTTGATCCACAGACATAAAAACGGAAACTCCTTCGGACTTGTCAAGACGCTAAAAAGCATCCTGAAACTTGGCGCCGACACATTTATCCACGGCCACGGCAGCATTGCCAGCCCCAGTGATCTGGAAGGCGTGATAAAATCTCTTGAAGAAAAGCAGACAAAAATAAAGGCTCTTATCAAAGAAGGAAAATCCTTAGAGGAAATTAAGAAAATTTTTAATGTGGAGGACCGCCCGCCTCGTCCAGGCAGAAGCAGAAGGCCCGGTCTTGTCGAGACGATTTATCTCGAACTTACAGAGAAAAAATAGCTCTCCTGTCTATCTTCGCCAATTTTTATACGGGATAAGGGGTAGCGTTTTCTTGCCAACGAATCTGTAGAAAGGAAAGATATCGCCCGTCTCAGGAACCAATTTGAACTTCCAGTAGCGGATGAATCCGTACTGGGACTGGGGTTCAAGTAGGCAAGGAACTAAGTTAGCCCCCCACTGAGCACAGCTTACATAAAAATCGCCTCGTTTTATAATCGTCTGCAACTTTTTCTTTTCCACTTCAATCTTTTGAGGGGGGAGATAATCGAACCTTGCCGGCACAATCTCTTTAGTCTGGTAAGATTCGATCTCAAGATGGATGTCTTTAGCAAACATTTCAACTTTTATATCATGACCGAGAAGAGTTTCCACGACATCCAGATGTTTGGCGGGAATAATATAGCCCAAAGGACGTGGAACGCTCAGAGTTGGTTCCACGTTAGGAAACCAGTTCGTGACGACTTCTTTAGCGACTTTATACTCTGAAGCATAGGGATAGGGAGCAATATCATCCCGAGCAAGAAGATCGCCTGCCTTTTTGTCGACTTTGAGGATTCCCCTTATCGGAACCTCCGTTCGCTCGAATTTCTGTATGGTCAACTCTGGCTCTTTCTCATCCCTGGCATATTGCATTCTCAAATGAACTAAATCATCTTCAGAAAATACGTTTGCCTTCACAAGAAGTTTTTTCCTAAGGCCATTCACTAAAGAGATGATTTCTTCTCCATGCCCAGCAATGCTTTCTGCAAAATATCTGATTCCGTAATACTGGTAGTTCGTTCTTTCTTTTAAAGTTTTAAGGTCGTGCCGGGAAGCTCCTTCCTGAATAAAAGAGAGAGTTTCATAGATCCCTAAACTATTGCGGCCATCGTTGAGGTCAGTTGTGCTATAGCGTTTCATCATTTCCCTTCTTTCCAGATCCTCCTGCCTGTAGCGCACTCCAGCGGATGAGTCGATTCCCATAGCTTGAGTTATAAGGTACTCATGGTGGGTTATTCGTTTCTTCTCAAGTTTTTTCCACACTTCAGCTAATATCTTTGACCGGGACAATTCTTGAAGACTCTGATGGATATTTACATTAGAAACACAGCCGATGGATACACGGTAGAAATCATCACCTTTTTCATGAACATCCATTGTCACTTCAGGCATCCAGGTTCTGAAGACATGATGGATGGCTTCGACTTCTGGCGCCTCGAGCTTGACATGATCCCTGTTCAGGTCCAAATTCTGTTCGTTTCTGCGCTGGTCGAAAAAGCTCCCGTAAGGATTTGCCTGAGGGATGATCAGGAAATTAACCTTCTTCAATAGACTCTCAAGCTTGCCTGTTGCCAGGTCTCTGATAAGCCACAAAGCAGCTTCTTTGGCAGACTGTTCATTTCCGTGCTGGGCTGCCACAAGCAGAAAAGTCGGTTTCTTCCGGTTTAGCTTATGGGGAGAATCTGCCCCCTCTTCACTTATGATACACAGGTAAATGTCTTTTGAAGGATAATTCCTTCTCTCTCTTGTCTGACCGATTATCTGGACTTTCATCTTTTTTGAAAGATGACTCACACGGCTCAAAAATTCCGTTATTTTTTCATATTGGCTGTATTGAGTGTAGTTTGTCTCCTCCGCAGGGGTTTTAACAGTTGCTGCCATGGAGATAAAAGAAGAAAAGCAAAGGAAAAAAATTGCTAGAATCAGAGCTTTAAAATATTTTTTTTCAAACATTGTAACCTCCGTTTTGTTATATAAGATTGCCGCACGCCCTCCGGCTATTTACAATGATTTATCCTTTTCTATTGCCAAGCTACTCACGGTCACTGGCAATGAAATATCCGGTCAAGATGTAAAATAGAAGTAATCATATACAAATTTGGCAATCTGAGCGATTATTTGGTCTACATCTTTTCCCTTCAAGGTCATATCTTTCGTAAAAATAGTCAAGGCTACCTGGCCCAAATTGTCAGGCAAGTAGATTATTCCGCTGTCGTTGACCGTTCCTCCGATTGTACCAGTTTTATGAGCAACCTTTGTCCTACCTGGAAGGTCACCCTTGATTCTCCCCTTTCCTGTTTGACATTCAAGCATTACGGAAAGAATGAGATCACAGCTCTCCTCATTAAGCACGTCTTTTTTGTAGATCATCTCTAAAAGCCTGTTCATAGCCCGAGGAGTACTCTGATCCTTCATTATCTGACTAAATTTTTTTTTAGCATCCTCAAAGGCTTCAGGATCCTTCTTTCTCTCAGCTCTGTAAACCTCAGAGAATTCATCAAGGGAAATTCCTTTGTATTTCTCATAATCCAATCCGACAAAATCCATTATAAGATGCTGGCATGTTCTGTTGACTGTAATCTTTCCTATCCCATAACTTCGAAGACGGTTGTTGACATTTTCAGCTCCAACCTTGGTCAAAAGAATATCTGTGGCTGAATTGTCACTGATGATCATCATCATGGTTATGAGGTTTCTCAAAGACAGCTTAATTCCCGGTGCCTCCAGGTCAGAAAGCATACCACTGCCAAGGTGCTGATCTGTCTTTTGGATGCTTATTTCATCTTTTAAGGTAAATTTCCCTTCTTTAATCTGAGCCAGAACTTCAACCAGAATAGGAACCTTAAAAACACTGGCCATCGGAAAATTCATATCGCCGTTTATGTACAGCTCCTGGCCCGATTCCAAATGCTTGACGGCCACACCAACTTCCCCTTCTGTTCCGCGAATAACCCCTTCTATCTGTTTTTTTAGTCTTTCGATTCCTGTTGGAGCTTGAGCTTCTTGTTCCGTCCAAACAGAAAACTGCATAAAGACGATAAAAAAAACTAAAAGAACTGTAATTTTAGATATTTTAGATCGCATATACTCCTCCTCCGTTAACCTGATTTATTCATAAATTATGCCAACACTGATATTTATTTTCATTGATATCTGCTCGTTACTCTGATTTCACTTCTAGCATAACATTCAATCGGTCTCAAATGTTTTTCTTTTTATTATATGTCGGCATAATTTACCCTTCGGGCGGGCCGATTTCACCGCATCTGCTTCGTTACAGGGCATTTGCAGTGGAGAACCACAGCCGCATACCCTGTGCCTTGCATCTGCGGCAAACTCGATCCGTGAATAATCCAGGTTAATAAATTTTATCTATTAATAAATCATATATTTCAGTTTTTCTCTGCGCTCTGTGATGAAATAAAATTCATTTCTACTCTACTCCAGTCAATTTATCAACTTCCCTGTCCTTTCTTCTCAGGAGGTTGAAACTTCAATAAAACTTCTAGCTGTTGAGCATTTCTGAGAAGACAGAATTTTACTTCATCATCCCAGTTGAATTCGGCTAAATAGATTCTAAGCTCATTTATGTCAGAGAAGCTCTTTCCATCGACTGAAAGAACGACATCTCCCTTCTCAAAATTTGCATTTTTAGAAATTCCATCTATTGGTTTACTTTCGATCACCAAATTATCCAGCCTGTCAAATTTCTTAAATCTCAACCCGATGGAAGGAAAAATAGGCATCTTTTCTTCATTAATGCTCCAAACATAATCTGCAAGACTCCTTGCTACTTTAATGCTCTTTTTCCCTTCAGGGATAACAACACATATAACTGTTTTAAAGGGAAGACGATTTTTTTCGTATGCTCGGCGGTTTATCCCCAAATTATAAAGAAGATGACCTGAGCCGACCAGAACAACCATCTTTCGCCCCTCTCTCTCCCGGGACTGGAGAGCATTGAAAGCCATGACCTCATCCCAGGCAGATTGAGCCCGGTAAAGACCCTCGAATACCATGTCCAGATCTCCACCTTTCATCTGATGAGGGAGTTCCATTGACTCAAAAATCGTTCGAATAAGGATCCTGTGTTCTTCATGAGAGACGTCAGGCTTGGGAACGGCTTTTTTTTCATCTTCTGATAGCTTACCCCAACCTTTCATCCTGATTTTTCTGATGATTGCTCTCGGAGCATTCAAGGCATATAGGGGAATTTTATTGTTTTTAGCAAGCTTAAATATCTTTTCATAAAAGCCAAAGTTGAAATTCCAATTGACATACCATCGAGATTCTCGAATGAACTCGTCCTGGGAAAGAATAGCCATGCTCCATTTATTCAAAGCTTCCTGGAAACTGACAGGAAACATCTCCAAGCCAATGGATAAATTTCTATCTTGCTCGTATAATGCCTGAATTATCTTTGATTGAATATCATGCATAGGCAGGCTGTTGTGAGTTTCTCCTACATAAATGAATTCACTTTCTTTCATCTCCTTAATCATTTTTTGGAAAGAAATATGGCTTCCGGCGCGTGCTGAATAAATTTTTCCTGCTGAAACGTTAATTGTTTTATCTTTGAGCTTTTTGTCCCCGATCTTGAGAAGCAGGATTTTATCCTCTTCTTCCTGTCCGCAGAGAATGGAAAACGTTAAAAGAAAAATCGAAATTGCCGTGATTTTTTTAATGGTCATTCTTTCTCTCACTTTATATTTTTTTATGTATCATATCTCCGATTTTTTGTTGATGTCAATTTACTTATGCGTCTGTTTACATTCCAGCATCTTGAATTTATACTAACGGAAGCAAAATCTTTTTATGAAATACCAAAGCGCAGAACCAAAAAAAACAATCCGAACATTTGCCCTCGCCTCCTTTCTGAATGACTTAGGCTCTGACATAATCTACCCTGTCTGGCCTCTCTTTGTGACCACAATTTTAAAGGCAAACATGGCTGTCCTGGGTTTTTTGGACGGGCTCGGAGACGCTCTTGTCTCCATCTCCCAGGCTGGTTCAGGGTATATATCGGACAGAATCAAAAAACGAAAGGTCTTTATCTGGACAGGCTATTTGCTTGGAGCCCTCTCAAGACTGGGTTATTCGATCTCAACAATCTGGCCGCATCTCATTCCCTTTAGAGTATTGGATCGTGCGGGAAAAATCAGAAGCGCTCCACGCGATGCAATAGTAGCTGATGTTTCAACCAAAGAAAACAGGGGCAAAAACTTTGGTCTTTTGAGAGCCATGGATCACCTGGGCGCAGTGTTTGGTATTCTTATCTGTATTGCACTTTTTAGTTTATTGGGATACCGAATTTTATTTGCCCTGGCAGCCATCCCCTCAGTAGTCAGTGCCTTCCTTGTTTTTACCTTAATAAAAGAAAGAAAAACTGAGCCTATCAAAATCTACAAAGGAATCTCACTGAAAGATTTGAACAAAAACTTCAGGCTTTTCCTTGTTTTGAGTTCGCTCTATGCTCTAGGAGCCTTCAGCTATTCTTTTTTACTCATCTACGCCAAAAAATTTGGCTTTAGGCTGTCCTTTGTCCCAGTCCTTTATTTAATCTTTACGTTCTCTGCCTTTCTTTTTTCTTATCCTTTCGGAAGGCTCTCGGATAAGATAGGAAGAAAATCCGTACTCTTAATCTCTTACCTTTTCTGGATCGCAGTCTGTCTTATCGTAATTTCCGCACCAAATCGAATGATGATAATACTCGTCTTTATTCTTTATGGAGCTCATAAGGGAGCCTTAGAGCCTGTGCAAAGAACCTTTGTCTGCGAGCTTGCTCCCCCAGAATTCAGAGCAAGCTGCTTGGGCGGATTCCAGATGATAATCGGTTTATGCGCCCTGCCAGCTTCCTTTGTCGCAGGAGTGCTCTGGGATACACTCGGTATTCTTGTCCCCTTCTATCTTTCACTCATTCTTACAATTATATCGGGAACTATGCTCCTTTTTGTAAAAAGACGTTAGTCCACGACTCATCTCATGATTTTTACAATTCAGAATATTATTTTGGCTCCCTTGCTTTGCAAACTCATAAAAATGGTTTTGCTTATTTATTCTTCTTCCTCTTCTGGTTTAATCCGGCCTTCTTTGATGGCCTCTTTAATGACTTTTTGATGAAGATGGATTGGAACTTCTTCGTAATGAGAAAATTCCATGATAAAGGATCCCCTGCCCCCAGTGATTGATGTGAGGGTAGGTTCAAAATCCAACATTTCGGCCATGGGAGCCTGGGCTTTTATGATGCGCAAATTTCCCCTCTGCTCCATACCCTGAACCTTCCCTCTCCGCCCGTTAAGGTTTCCCATGATGTCTCCCATGTAGGCTTCGGGCGTGTAGACTTCAATATTCATGAGAGGCTCAAGCAGTGTTGACTTTGCTTCTTTCATCCCTTTTTTAAAAGCCATAGAGGCAGCAACCTTGAAGGCGATATCGGAAGAGTCAACATCATGGTAAGTGCCATCATACAGGATTACCTTAAAATCAATAACGGGATAACCAGCTATCACACCTTTTTTTCGCGCTTCTTGAATTCCTTTCTCGATAGAAGGAATGTAGTTTTTAGGAATAGACCCTCCGAATATTTTATCAACAAATTCAAAATCCTTTCCTTTGGGGAGAGGCTCCATTTTTATCCTAACGTCTCCATACTGCCCGCGGCCTCCTGTCTGCTTCTTATACTTACCCTGAACATCTGATTTTCCCTTAATGGTTTCCTTGTAAGGTATTTTAGGAGGCTTGAGCTCGACATCTACATTATATCTCTTTTTTAACCGATTGATAATGATCTCCACATGGAGCTGGCCGTTCCCAGAAATGATTAATTCGTTTGTTTGGGGCTCCCTTTCAATTCTTACGGTGGGGTCCTCTTCTGTAATCCGGTGAATTGCCTGGGAAATTCTATCCTCATCTGCACGGGTTTTGGGTTCAATGGCAAAAGAGATAGATGGCTCGGGAAATCCGATAGGAAAAAATTCAACAGAACTCCCCTTGGCACAAAGTGTATCTCCTGTTGAGGTTTCTTTTAATTTAGCCGTGGCTACAATATCACCAGCTTTAGCCTGCCCTGCTGGTATCTGTTCCTTTCCTTGAAGGAAAAAAAGTCCTCCCAGCTTTTCAGCCCCATCCTTACTGGAATTCATTACAGTTGAATCCGGGTTTACTCTTCCGGAGAAAACTCTCAATAAGGAAATTCTTCCGGTGTAGGGATCGGAAATTGTTTTAAAAACTAGAGCAGAGAAAGGCTGGTCAAGAGAAAGCTTAACAGTTCCCTTCTCTCCTTCTATTTCTCCTCTCTCAAGAGCAGAAGGCAAGAAATTCACAATTCCGTCAAGGATAGGTTGAGTTCCTATGTTTAAGAGGGCAGACGCAATAAAGATGGGAAATATCTGCCTGTTGAGTATACTTCTCCTAAGGCCCTCAATGAGCTCCTCAGGAGAAAGCTCTCCTTTTTCAAAATATTTTTCCATCAATTGCTCATCGTTTTCGGCAACCATCTCTGTCAGTTCTTCAATCTTCTTGTCAGCTTCCTCTTTTAAGTCTGAAGGAATCTCTTCTTCTTTGAATTTTCCGCTTTCATTCTTTTCAAAAATGTAAGCCTTTCTGCTGATTAAATCCACAACTCCAGTAAACTTTTCCTCTTCTCCAATCGGGAGCTGAATTGGAACAGCTTGGCGACCGAAAGCTTGGCGGATGGATTCTACAGTTCGTTTATAGCTAGAGTTTTCCCGGTCTAATTTATTGATGATAAGGGTTCGAGGAAGGTTAAACTCTTTGAGCATTTCCCACACTTTTTCTGTTCCGACCTCGATACCTGCTACTCCACAGATCACAACCACTCCTGAATCCACTGCTCTCAAGCTCGCTCTTGTATCCCAGAGGAAATTAGTATAACCAGGACAATCCACAATATTAATCTTGTGGCCATTCCACTCTAAAAAACAGACAGCCGAATTGATAGAAATATTTCTTTCTATTTCATCTGGATCATAATCAGTCACCGTATTGCCTTTCTCAACTTTTGTAAATCTGGTTGTTACCTTCGAATTAAACAAGAAGGCGGACGTCAGTGAGGTTTTCCCTGAAGATCCATGACCGATGATTGCAATATTCCTGATTTTATCTACAGTATAATCTTTCATTTTGGAGCCTCCCTAGAAATACTAGATTCGATTCGTAATAATTTATATTTTCGGCTTCTTTTGAAAAATGACAACGGATATAATACAACAAAAATCCCCTTCTTCTCAAGATAAAAAAAGTAAAAAAAGGGGACAGCTCTTTATTCTCGGTAATTAGGCCACACTTTCTGTGATGATATATAAAATAATAGTGTCATTGCGGGCGACCAAAGGGAGTATGGCAATCCGTCGTTGCGAGCGAAGCGCGGCAATTTCAACCTTTTATTATGAGATTACCGCGTCGCTACGCTCCTCGCAATCAGACTGGGTCACAATTCAAAAATATGAAAAAGTTTGATAAAAATTTCCCATTTAAGGCTATAATTAAGGTGAACAAGCATTTTAGATACTCTTTTTTAGGTAGAATGTTTTGTTTGTTTCCCATTTTAAATCTGGCAATTAATTGCGACACAGTCTGAATGACATCATAAAAGTGTTACCGAATTATTGAGCTAGTACACCTGTCCCCTTTTTTCCTTGTTTTCTTCCAGCTTGTCTAAAAAACTTTTTAAATCTTGCGGCAAGGGAGAAGAAAATTCCACCTTCTCTTGTGTCTCAGGGTGGATAAACGAAAGACAAGAGGCATGAAGGAAAAGACGTGGAAAGCTTGGCTTTGACTTTCGACGCCCATAACGGGTATCACCTGCTAAAGGATGGCCAGAGGCAGCCATGTGGACTCTTATCTGATGAGTCCTTCCTGTGAGCGGTTTTATTTCCAGGAGCGAAAATTTTTCATATTCTTTCTGGACAGAGTAGTAAGTCTCGGCCTCCCTTGGTTTTTTGGTTTTCACCGAAATCCTCTCTCCATGCTTTACATGGCGTCCTATAGGCCAACTCATTTTCCCTTTTTTTTCGGGCATTCTTCCCCATATAAGCCCCAGATAGGTCTTTTCCACTTCCCTCTTTCTGAATTGCTGCTGGAGCAGCTCATAAGCTTTTAGGTTTCTGGCGACAACCATCAATCCTGATGTTTCCTTATCCAAACGATGGACGATTCCTGGCCTCTCTTCTGGGCCAACTTCCTTGAGATCCGGAAAACGGTAAAGTAAAGCATTGATAAGAGTATGATGCCTCTTCCCTGCTCCAGGGTGAACGATCATCCCTGAATGTTTATCAATAATTGCTATATGATCATCGCTGTAAAGCACATCTATAGGGATGTTTTCGGATTGAATCTCTTGAGGCTTGGCAAGTTCATATTCTATCTCCACCTTCTCACCCGGTTTCAACTTATAGCTTGACTTTCTGGCAATCCCGTCGACCTTGACCCTCCTCTCCTCAATGAATCTTTGAACCTGAGATCGTGTCAGTTCATTGATTCTCTCGGATAGGAAAACATCCAGCCTCTGATTTAATCCGGACAAGGGAGCAGTCAGGAATTCTCTTTTAGGCACTTTTCCTTTTTCTCAGGATGAGAAGCAGAGTCACTCCGGCAATCAAGCCTAAAATGCAAAAAAGCTGGGGGACAGAAAGGCTGAGGTATGGAGAGGGATTGTGGAAGATGAAGGCCTTTGTAGGATGATCGCCCCGATAAAATTCAACAATATACCTTATTATGGAATAATTTATGATATAGAAGGAAAAAACCTGCCCATCAAATCTTTTCTTCCTCAGGATAAGAAATAAAACAAAAAAGTTCAGAAAATTCAAAGCAGACTCATAAAGCTGAGTTGGATGAAGAGGAATTCCGAGGGGAACGCCTGTTAGGTCACTGGCATATTTATTGTTAAAAATCACTCCCCAGAGTAGAGATGATTCCGTTCCATAACAGCACCCTGCACTGAAACAGCCAATTCGGCCAAACCCATGCCCCAAAGCTAAAGCTGGCCCGACAATATCAGCTGCTTTCCAGGTGGGAATCTTATGTCTCCGAAAATACCAGAGAGCAAAAATAATCCCAAAAGTGAGTCCGCCCTGAAAAACACCTCCTGAACGCGCCAAGCTTAGAAGCTCCCGCCAGTAACGCATATAATAGGAGAAATTTCCGACAAGAAGAATAAGTTTGGCCCCGATTAAAGAAACAATGATTGTGTAGAAAGCCATATCTATGATTTTCGAGCTGGGAAGGTTCTGTTTTTTAGACTGGACGAAAAGAAACAACAGGGCACAAGCAACTCCCACTGCCATCATAAGCCCATAGGTATGAATGGTTATCGGACCTATCTTTAAGATTATAGGGAACATTTTAGCCCTTTTCTAAAAAAGAATATAAAAATAATAAAAAAAGCACCAATAGTTATACTGGCATCAGAAATGTTAAAGGATGGCCAGTGCCATTTTTTTACATAGAAATCCAGAAAATCTATCACATACCCCCTGAAGATTCTATCTATCATGTTACCTAGAGCTCCTGCCAGGATAAGAGATAGCGAAATTAACATAAGCCTCTCTGAAGTCGGAGTCTTGAAAAAATAAAAGACAACAAAAACCAAAGCTGCCAAAGAGGCCAGCGTTAGCATTACATAGATAAGCTGGTTTCCAGATTGAGAAAAAAAACCAAAGATTGCTCCGCGGTTTCTTATATGAGTGAGATTAAAAAAACCGGGAATAATGATTTTACTGTTCAAAAAAGGTATCTTTTGGGCTACGATCGCCTTAGTCAGCTGGTCAGCAGCAAGCAAGATGAGAATGAATAAAAAATAGAATATTCTGCGGTTCATGAATTCATCGCCTTAACCACTTCCTCGCAACGCTTACAGAAGTGGGGATATTCAGAGCTTTTTCCTACATATGGAGAAAAATTCCAGCATCTCTGGCATTTTACCCCAGGAGCCTTTGATACCTCTGCCTCTAACTCTTCGCCAGATTGCGATTGAAGTTCCACAGCCGAAACAATAAAAAGTGAGGGCAACTCCTTTTTGTACTTTTTCAAAAGTTCCTGTTGAGAAGAGGGAACTCTTAGGACTACGCTTGCCCCCAGAGAATTCCCGATGCGTTCTACTTCTCTTGCTATCTCAAGCTCTTTAAGGACTTTCTCTCTAGCGAGTAACAGACTCTCACCTTCTTCAAACAAAGCATCATCTAGCCATTTCTCCTTGAATGCCGGAAATTCCTCTAAATGAATGGACTCCTCTTTTCCCTTAAAGGCAGGCATAATATCCCATACCTCTTCTGTTGTAAAAGGCAAAATCGGAGCCATCAACGCCAGCGTGGATTTAAGCAGATTAAAGAGAGCTGTTTGAGCTGATCTTCGAAGCAGTGATTTTTTACCGGAACAATAGAGCCTATCCTTGAGTACATCCAAGTAAAAAGAACTCAACTCTACAGTGAAGAAATTGTAGATAGTATGAAAGATAATATGATACTCATAATTCTCGTAGGCTTTAAGGATCTTTTTCCCTGTCCTGAAACATTTTTCCAGCATCCATCTATCCAAAAACTCCATCTCTTGAGGAGTAACACTCTCTTCATCTGGAGAAAAGTCGTTAATATTCCCCAGGATAAATCTCCACGTATTTCTGATCTTGCGGTAAGCTTCAACAAGCCTCTGCAAGGTCTCCTGTCCGAAACGCGCATCTTCTTTGTAATTGAGCATCGCTACCCAAAGCCTAAGGATTTCGGCTCCATTTTGAGAAATGATTTCTTCAGGGTCGATGAAATTTCCAAGGGATTTAGACATTCCCCTTCCGTGCTCATCCAGGACAAAGCCATGGGTTATGACGGACTTGTATGGAGAAGCCTTTTTTGCAGCAACTCCCACGAAAAGCGAGCTGTTGAACCAACCTCTGTATTGGTCATGACCCTCCACATAGACGTCCGCTGGCCAGGGTAGATCACTCCTTCTTCCCAAAACATTATGGCTTGCTCCAGATTCAAACCAAACATCAAGTATGTTTTCTTCTTTATTGAATTTATTTGAACCGCATTGAGGACATTTTGAATTTGGAGGAAGAAGTTCTTCTGCTTTTTTTGCGAACCAGGAGTCAGAACCATTTTTCGAAAAGATGTCTGCAATCCTGAGAGTTATTTTTTCGTCAGCAAGAATGTGTCCACAATCATGGCAGTAAAATGCCGGAATGGGGATACCCCAGGACCGCTGCCTGGAAATACACCAGTCTGGTCGAGCTTTCACCATGTTAGCGATTCTCTCCTCTCCCCAGGGGGGAATCCAGCGAACCTTCTTTATCTCCTTCATCGCCTTTTCCCTCAAATCATTTTTATCCATGGAGATGAACCACTGTGCCGTTGCTCGAAAAATCACAGGATTCTTGCACCGCCAGCAATGGGGATAGGAATGGACAATCTCATCTTCTTTCAAAAGAGTGCCGTCTCTCTTCATATCCTCAGTAATAGATTTATTGGCTTCAAAGACATTCAACCCCCCGTATTTTTCGACCTGGGGAATAAACTTTCCTTCGCTATCCACAGGAGTATAGATATCAAGACCATAAGCTATTCCTGTCAGATAATCTTCATGACCGTGGCCGGGAGCAGTATGAACACAGCCTGTACCCTGGTCAAGAGTTACATAATCAGCCAAAACAAAAACAGACTCTCTATCAATAAAGGGATGACGAGCTTTGAAACCCTCCATATCTTTTCCGAAAAAAGTCATAAGAATTTTAGTCTTTTTGAATCCCAACTCTTCAGCAAGAACAGGGATCAACCGTTTGGCCGCAATATAGACTTCTCCGTCGGTCTGGAAAGCAGCATATTCATAGTTCGGATGAAAAGCTATGGCCAGATTTGCGGGCAAGGTCCAGGGAGTTGTGGTCCAGATTAGGACAAAGACTTTTTTCGTCATTAACGCAGGAAATTTTTTGGAAAGATCTGAAATCATAGGAAATTTTACATAGATAGAAGGAGACTTACGGTCTTCATACTCTATTTCAGCTTCAGCTAGTGCTGTCTGGCAGTGGGGACACCAATGAACAGGTCTCTTTCCTTTGTAAACATTCCCTGAAGCAAAAAAGGCAGCCAGATAACGAATGACTTCCCCTTCATACTCGGGGTTCATGGTTAGATAAGGCTTTTCCCATTCGCCAAAAACTCCTAACCTTTTGAATTGGGCTCTCTGGATATCAACGTATTTAAGTGCATACTTTTTACATTCTTCCCTAATTTTTAGGATAGAAAGTTCTCTCTTCTTTTTTCCTAAGAGTTGGTCTACTTTTATCTCGATAGGAAGACCGTGGCAATCCCATCCTGGTAAATAAGGAGATTTGAAGCCCTGCATGGTTTTTGTCTTGACGATGAAATCCTTTAAAATCTTGTTCATCGCAGTTCCCAGATGAATACTCCCGTTGGCATATGGGGGGCCGTCATGCAGAACAAACGAAGGGCTCTTCTCTCTCTTCTTCTGAATTTTCTGATAAAGATCCATTTCCTCCCATTTTTTAATAAGCTCAGGCTCTTTTTGCGAGAGCTTTGCCTTCATAGAAAAAGACGTCTTCGGGAGGTTTAAAGTATCTTTTATCTTCTCACCGTCTGCCATGATTTTCTCCAGCTCGCATCTTTTTAATTTCCTATTATAAAATAAGTTATTTTATTTCTCTACACCAAAAAGTCAATCCACGGATTAATGTTTTAAGCACTTCCAATTCCGTGATTAGAGGAGGGTTTGCCTCCAATACAGCGAATATCCATCACGCATTTGGAGACACTTCCCTTCAGACTTTATAAATTTTTCATGCCTGTTTGACGGAAAATTAATAACAGTACAGAAAGACAGAGTTAATCCAGTAAATAGTGGGACCCCAGGCTGACCGGGTTACCTAAGGCTGCATAAGTGATCAACAGAGCAACTTGGATTCCGTGTTTCAGTCCCACCACTTTCGCATCCATTCTTACCTCTTTGTAAAACTTCTCGATCCTGTGGCGGAGATAATCCAGGTCAGCTCTCGCCCTCTCCAGACGTTTTTCTGTCCGAATGATCCCCGCATAATTCCACATGGTTGACCGGATGGATATCCAATCCTGATTGATCAAAGCCAGGTCAACCTCCTCCCCTTTTTTAGGATAATACCATTCGTGGATATCTGAGGATTCATAAGACACTGCAGGATTAAAATGGGAAGCTATAAATTTGGAAGCCCTCGTTCCCCATACCAGGCCTTCTAAAAGTGAGGTTGAGGCTAAACGGTTTGCACCATGGACGCCAGTACAAGAAACCTCCCCCACAGCAAAAAGACTTTTGAGCGAACTTCTTCCCCATTCGTCAACAAGAATCCCGCCGCAGCAATAGTGAGCAGCAGGAACAACGGGGATGGCTTCCTTTGTTATGTCTATTCCATATTTTAAGCATGTCCTGTAGATATTGGGAAACCTTTTTTTGATATCAAATTTCGCATAAGAAGCCAAATCCAAGTAAACATAACTTGAATTACTGTTTGTCATCTCCTCATAGATAGCCCTTGCCACCTCATCCCGTGGAGCCAGCTCTCTCCTCTTGTTGTAATTCTCCATAAAGGTCTGGCCCTCCTTGGTCTTTAATCGGGCACCTTCTCCTCTCACCGTCTCTGAAATCAAAAAACTATCTGCATCCCGATGAAAAAGCGAGGTCGGATGAAACTGGATGTATTCCATATTGACAATTCTGGCTCCTGCTTTGTAAGCCATAGCGTAGCCATCTCCGATGGCTCCCCTGGGGTTGGAAGTATAAAGATAGACGGTTCCGCAGCCGCCAGTAGCCAGAATCGTGTAATGGGCAAAAATCGTGTTAACCCTGCTGCTTTTGTTGTCTAAAACATAAGCTCCTATGCACTGCGGTTCTTCATAATAAAATGTGGGATTCTTAGAATGATGGGGCACGGTCAACAAATCCACAGCGGTATGCTCGGGGAGAAGCGTTACATTGGAGTACTTCTTTAAAGCCCGGATAAATCTTTCCTCGATTGTCTTACCTGTCGTATCCTTTATATGAAGAATCCGCCTCCGAGAGTGCCCAGCTTCCTGCGCATAATCTAAAGAATCTGGAGAACTCCTGGTAAAAGGAATCTTGAGCTCTTTAATCAAGATATCTTCTACAGCCTTTTTCCCTTCGCTGGCCAAAATCTCAACAGCTCCCGGATTATTGATACCATCACCTGATTGGATTATATCGTCTTTCAAGAGCTCTGGATGGTCATCGTGTCCAAGAGAAACAATCCCTCCTTGAGCATAATATGTGTTTGATTCCTCAAGGTTAGAATTTTTGGTTACCACAATCACTCTTAGGCCGCTCTTCGCTGCCTCCAAAGCTGTACTGGCTCCAGCAATCCCACAGCCAATTATCAGAATATCTGCATTTAAACTCTCTTTTTCACTCATGATCGCCTATCTCAAAAACTCAATGCTTATGTCCACCGATTTGTAAGAATGAGTTAAGCTTCCCACAGAGATGAAGTCAACTCCCAAGGAGGCTATCTCCTTGACTCTTCTTAGGGAAACTTTGCCTGAAACTTCCAAAGGAACTTTCCCTTTCACCCGTTTGACAACTTCTTTCATTGCTTCTTTCGGCATATTGTCGAGCATAATCATATCGGCCCCGCTTTGAACAGCTTCTTGAACTTCTTCTATACTGGTAGCTTCTACCTCAACTCTCACTCCAGGCTTTATACTTTCCTTAGCACTCTTTACAGCCTGAGAAATGCTGCCAACAATCCTCAGGTGATTATCCTTTATCAACACCATTTCAGAAAGATTGAAGCGGTGATTCACACCTCCGCCCATCCTCACCGCATATTTTTCAAGACTTCTCAAGCCAGGTGTTGTTTTACGGGTATCAAGAATCTTTGTTTTTGTTCCTTGAAGCACCCGAACAAACTTCTGCGTGGTGGTGGCAATTCCAGACATCCTTTGGAGAAAATTAAGAGCTATTCTCTCTCCCTTGAGGATGGAAACTGAACGGCCTTGAATCGTGGCTAATGTCAGACCTTCTCTGAACTTCTGGCCGTCATTTAAATTCTTTTTAAAGATAACGGATGGATCAATTTTACTAAAGACTCTCCTGGCAACATCAATCCCTGCCAGAACACCTTCTTCTTTGGCTAAAATTATTGCCTCTGACTCAGAATCTGCAGGGATAATGTTTTCAGAGGTGATATCACCCTGAGGCATGTCTTCTTTTAAGGCAGTCTCGATGAGCGCATCTGTCGCATCTTCTTTCATTTGAATAAATTATAGATTTTTCCTGCTCACCAGTCAAACCCCGCATTTGCCTTTCCAAATGCTATTTATTAAAATAAGCACGCTCTATCTAGAAATCAAAAATTAAAGTAGACTACAAAGTTCAAGTTTTCACTATATTTTGAAAAAGAAATTTTGATTATCAAGCAATTTTAATGGAAATAAACAAAGCTTTTTAGCTGGGGATTGTAAAAAATGAAAAAGAAAATAACAACAGCATCAGATTTAAGAAGAGCACAATACATAAAAAATCTCCTGGAAAAAAAACCAAAAGATCAAAAATTCTGTGTTCTTGGGGCTGGACACGGCGGATTGGCCATGGCTGGTCATCTGGCCATTAAAGGATTCAATGTTAACCTTTATAATCGGGGACGAAATAGGATCAAACCTGTCATACAAAGAAAAGGAATCAAGGTCGAAGGAGAAGTCAAAGGATTCGGAAAGATTGAGCTTGCTTCGACCAGCATACAAGAATGTATCAAGGACGTAGATGTCCTCATGGTCGTTGTGCCAGCCTACGCTCACCCTTTCATCGCCGAAGCCTGTGCGCCATACCTTAAAGAGAATCAGGTGGTTATCCTCAATCCTGGCCGGACAGGAGGAGCACTGGAATTCTATAACGTACTCAAGCAAAAGAAGCTGAAGCGATTTCCTTTTATCGCCGAAGCACAGACATTCCTTTACGCTTCAAGAGCTCTCGGACCGGCACATGCCAAAATATTTTCTATCAAAAATTCTGTTCCCCTGGCAACCCTTCCAGCTTACTGGATTCCCGGTGTTTTAAAAATCATCAATAGAGCTTTTCCCCAATTTATTCCTGGAGACAATATCTTCAAAACAAGTTTTGAAAATATCGGCGCCATATTTCATCCCGCCCTCACTATTCTGAATGCAGGCTGGATCGAATCGACTTATGGCGATTTCGAGTATTACATTAAAGGAGCAAGCCAATCTGTTGCCCAGGTTCTCGAAAAACTGGACAAGGAACGCCTGGATGTTGCAGCAGCTTTAGGCATAAAAGTCATGAGTGCCAGAGCCTGGCTTTACACAGCTTACAGTGCCACAGGAAATAACCTCCATGAAGCTATTCAAGACAACCCCGGGTATCTAGGAATTAAGGCTCCTGACAGGCTTCACCACCGCTATGTCGATGAGGACGTACCTATGAGCCTCGTCCCTCTTGCTTCCATAGGAGACATGCTCAAAGTCGAAACGCCAACCATAAAATCCATCATCCGCCTTGCTTCAATAATGAGGGGAATAGATTTCTGGAAAAAAGGCAGAACAGTTAAAAACTTAGGAATTAAAGGAATGACTATTAAAGAAATTCGCCTTCTGGCTGTGACCGGAGAACTATAAAGTGGGGTCAGTCAACAAAAAAAAAATTTTAGGAGCTCCCGTAGGCAATTGTGTTCATGTCGCAGGCATCCTTAATTTTCTAAAATTAGCTGAACGCTGCGGCTATGAAACACTTTTCCTAGGTCCCGCCGTTTCTGTAGAAAAAATATCAGAAGCTATAAAACAGCACAATCCAAACCTTATCGCTATCAGTTATCGCTTAACTCCCGAAGTGCTTAAAAAATTATTGACTGCTTTAAAAAAAGAGGTCGAAAAAAACAGATGGCAGGATAAGACTTTTATATTTGGTGGAACACCGCCCACCGCCGAAGTCGCCCGTAAAAGCGGATTATTTGAAGCTACATTCGGGGGTCTCGAGCCTCGAGAAGACATAACCTCTTTTCTCAAAGGGAAAGTCGAAGAAGTAAAAAAAGATGAAATTCCTCCACAGAATCTCATCGACCGAATAGCTTTCAATGGTTCTTATCCTCTTCTCCGCCATCATTTCGGCCTGCCTACAGTCAAAGCGACTGTGGAGGGGGCCAGAGAAATTGCGCTCTCTGAAACAGTGGATGTCATTTCCATCGGACCTGACCAAAATGCCCAGGAGAGTTTTTTCCGTCCGGATGAAATGAAAAAAGAGCAAGATGGCGCAGGAGGAGTTCCTTTGAGGAAACCTGAAGATCTTGAAGCCATTTATAAAGCAACACGCTGCGGCAACTATCCCCTGCTCCGTTGTTATTCCGGCACAAGAGACCTTATTAAATGGGCAGAGATGTCGCATAAAACCATAAACATTGCCTGGGGAGCTGTTCCTCTTTGCTGGTACAATAAGCTTGATGGCCGCTCTGACCGAACTCCTGCAGATTCCATCGCAGAAAATCAGCAGGTAATGAAATGGTACGCTGAGCATAAAATCCCTCTCGAAGTTAATGAATCTCACCACTGGAGCCTGAGGGATGCTCATGACACAGTTGCAGTAACAGCGGCTTTTCTAGCAGCGTATAACGCAAAAAAAATGGGAATAACTCATTATGTGGCCCAGTATATGTTCAACAATCCGGCTCAAACATCTCCTTTGATGGATTTAGCTAAGATGCTGGCAAAAATAGAGCTTATCGAATCTCTTCATGATGAAAATTTTACGAGTATTCGCCAGACGAGAACGGGTTTGGCTTGCCTTTCTCCCGATCCCGATGTTGCCAAAGGCCAGCTCTCCTCTTCCTGTTTGTTCCAGATGACCCTGGAACCAAAGATAGTCCATGTAGTCGGATTCTGCGAAGCAGACCATGCAGCAACTCCACCAGATATAATTGAAAGCGCCAAAATCACGCTGGGCATCATAAAGAATTTCTCTTTGGGTGCTCCTCAAATTCTTGATGACCCCAGGATAAAAGAGAGAAAGGAGGAGCTTGTCGAGGAAACAAAATATCTTCTCCAGGCATTTAAGAACCTCGCTGCTGATAAAGTCAAGGATCCCTGGACTGATCCTGAAACCCTTGCCCAGGCCATTCATAGAGGCCTTCTTGACGCCCCCCATCTTGCAGGTAACCCGTATGCCACCGGGAAGGTTCATACTCAAATCAGGGATGGAGCCTGTTATGCCGTTGATCCCCAATCAGGAAATCTTTTGAGTGAAAAGGAAAGAATCTCTCGAATTTAATGAAAAATCCTCCATCCCTCGCATTTGAAGATCACTTTAACATTTCTCTGGGTGACCTCCAAAAAATCTTGGATATTTCTCTTTCCCGTGGCGGCGATTTCTCGGAAATATACCTGGAGTATAAAATCTACAATTTTATCAACATGGAAGAAGATATCATCAAAGAAACAGCAGAGAGTATAAGTCTTGGGTTGGGCATAAGAGTTTTATCGGGCGAAAAAACAGGATACGGCTATACCAACGACCTCTCCTTTGCCAAAATCAAAAAAACTGCCCTTACAGCGGCCTCTATTGCCTCAAGTCGCGCCCTGAGGGAGGCTTCTCCCCTGAGTCCAGTCCAATTTCATCATAACTTTTATCCAGTCCTGGAGTCACCTCACAAGGAATCTCTTGAGAAAAAAATATCCTTTGTCAAAGAAACATATCATTCCGCCCAGAATTTCGATCGAAAAATAAAAAAAGTGAAGGTTTCCTTCCTGGATCACACTCAGTTCGTGACCATTCTCAATTCAGAAGGATTAAAGGTCTCCGATGTCCGTCCTCTTATTAAACTGGCCTGTCTGGCAATTGCTGAAAAAGAGGACAAAAGAGAGACAGGCTTCTCTGGAGGAGGAGGAAGAGTGGGCATGGAATATTTCTCCACCGATCTCACTCCTAAGGAAATAGGTCAAGATGCAGCAAAGGAAGCCTTGGAGCTTCTCGAAGCGGCCTTGCCGCCTGCCGGGGAGATGCCTGTAGTGCTTGCCCCTGGTCACAGCGGAGTTTTGGTTCATGAAGCAGTAGGACATCTGCTCGAAGCAGATTTTATCCGTAAGAAAACCTCAATTTTTTGGAATAAGATGGGAAAAAAAGTAGGCAGCAGCCAGGTTACGATCTACGATGACCCGACTATTCCCTATTTTCGAGGCTCTTATAATATAGACGATGAAGGCACAATCCCCAAAAAGACCCTTCTCATCGAAAGAGGAAAAATGGCAGGTCTTCTTCAAGACAGGCTTTCAGCCAAATTGATGCGAAGGCCTCTCACTGGTCACGGCCGAAGACAAGACTATTCATGCATTCCTATTCCAAGGATGAGCAATACCTACATAGACAGAGGAAGGTACTCCCCGGATGAAATCATCAAGTCTGTGGAAAAGGGATTTTATGCCCACAAATTCCTGGGAGGTCAAGTGGAAGATTCAGGAAAGTTCACCTTTTCAGTCAGCTCAGGCTATCTTATAGAAAACGGAAAACTGACCGCACCTGTGAAGCAGGCTACTCTTATAGGAACCAATATTGAGATCCTAAAAAATATTGCAATGATCGGCTCTGACCTTAAATTTGGTCTTCAAACAGGAACCTGCGGAAAAGAAGGCCAGGCGATTCCGGTTATCGATGGCTGCCCCACGATAAAAATTTCCAGGATGACAGTGGGAGGACAATAGTGGAAAAGGGAAAAAAGCCCATGAAGCTCAAAGAACTGGCAGAAAGCCTGGTGACTTTTGGAAAAGTCAACGGAGCGGATGAAGTTGAAATATCCATCTTGGACGGCTATGAATTCAGCGTCGATGTAAGATTGGGAAAAATAGAAAACCTGGTTGAGGCAGGTTCCAGGTCCTTGGGCTTGAGAGTCATCAAGGATAAAAAAACTGCCTTTGCCTCTTCTTCAGATTTATCCAAAGAGGCACTCGAGCATCTTGTGAAAAATGCCATAAAGCGGACGAAGTTAGCCAGCCCTGATGAATTCTCAGGACTCCCCGCTCTCTCAAAAAAAAGAGTTGACATCCCTTCCTTAAAGCTTTTTGACCCTGAAATCCCAAGCCTGGATTCAGAAAAGAAGATTGCTCTGGCTACAGAGACAGAAAAAATCGCTCTCGAGGATAAAAGAATCACAAACTCCCATGGATCAAGCTTTGAAACTACAGAAATAAGAATAATTTTTGCAAACTCGAACGGCTTCCTTGAGGAATACGAGCAAACATTTTGCGGCCTGAGTATTGGCCTCCTGGCTGGAGGAACAGACAATCAAGTTGAAGACTATTGGTCCTCCTCAAAGCTCCATTTCAAAGAATTAGATTCACCAGAAGAAGTCGCCAAAAAAGCAGTGGAGAGAACAGTGCGGCAAATTAAACCCAGGAAAATAAAGACACAAAAAGTTCCTGTTATCTTTGAACCTACGATGACCTCCTGGCTTCTTGGTTTTCTTTTTGGATGTGTTTCTGGAGTGTCTATCTACAAGAAAACTTCCTTTTTGGTCGATAAGCTGGGAAAAAGGATTGGGAATGAAAGAGTGACTGTTTATGACGACGGTCTTATGCCCGGAAGGCTGGGGACAAGACCTTTTGACGCCGAAGGTGTACCCAGCCAAAAAACTCTTGTTATGGATAAAGGAATTCTCAAAAACTACCTGTGCAACACTTACGCCGCCCGGAAACTGAAGCTCAAAGCAACAGGAAGCTCAAGCGGCACCAGTGTCAGTCCAAGTAATTTTTATCTTAAAGCCGGAAATACGCCTCCGGAAAAAATCGTCTCCTCCCTGGAAAAGGGCTTAATCCTTATCAGAACCATCGGGCATGGACTCAATCCTGTAACCGGGGATATCTCCAGAGGAGCATTCGGCTTATGGGTTGAAAAAGGAGAAATTGTCTATCCGGTTTCAGAAATAACTATCTCCGGGAATCTCGGTGAAATCTTGAATAATATAGAAGTTGTTGGAAATGACCTTGACTTCCGGAGTCCCCTCGCCGGCCCGACAATAAAAATAAAGGAACTGACAGTAGCCGGCCAATAATGAAGCAAAAAATGATGCGAACCTCTAATTTTACTGCAATAGCGTTTTCGCTCTTAAGCGAGTGTGCATTTAGCCTTCGAAAACATCCCCTTTGGTTACGTTCTGTGGAATCATAAACTTTTCAAAACATTTAACAGGCAATCAATATCTTCGAAGTTATTGAAGATATTTACAGATACTCTGATACCTTCTCCTCGAGCACCGACAAAGATTTTATTTTTAGCAAGCGTTTTAATGCATTGTTTATTTTTGTCTTCGAGTGTGAATGTCACTATGGCTGAACGCTCCTTTTTTCTGGCAACAGGTGAGGTAATCTTGATTTCCAGTTTTTCCAACCCTCTGATCAGGTAATCGGTCAATTCCATGACACGAGTCCGGATATTCTGAAATCCGATTGTTTTGAGGTAGTCCATCGCGGTTTGAAACGCCAATAAAGGCTGCAGGTTGTATGTTCCAATAATGTACCTCTCGGCAGTTTCATGAAGACGGAAGGGAGTGTTTTTAGCCGTGTGGATGAGACTCCCTTCTTCGGGGGCCACAGACATCCATCCTGCCCAGGGAGAAGGATATTTTTTCCGAAATAAGGAAGATGTGTAGAATAGAGTCCCGATATGGCCGGTGAATCCCCATTTGTGAACCGAAGCAGAGAGCACTTCGATGTTCATGGATCTGACATTAATCGGGAAAAAAGGAAAGGATTGAGTGGCATTGACGATAAAGAGAATTCCTCTTTTCTTCAGTTCTTCGCCAAGAGTTTTCAGGTCCTGGCGGAATCCCGTGGCGTACTGTACGTGTGAAGTAACAACTGCCAAGGTGTTCCGGTCTGACAGTTTCAGGATGTTATCAATGGGGTACCTTGCTTCCACGGGCTGGACATAGCGCATATCCAGGCCCTGGTATTCATAGCCGATCGTCGAGGCGGGAAACTCATCCTCCATCGAGACAATATTGAAGGGCTTCCGGATATGATTTTTAAAGGTCATGGCCAGAAGCGACATGACGGATGAGGTGTTTTGGACAAAGGTGACATCATCTCCTTTGGTGTGGATCATTCCCGCCAGTTCTGAACAAAGCTTACGGAATTTTTTTATATCCTTCGTCCAGTGGGTATCTCCTTGTGTGTGGAGCTTGCGGTATTCTTTCAGAATGGCGTTTAAGACAGGAGTAGGAGAAGGAGACATCGCTGCGCTATGAAAATAAGTCATGTTCTTGGTGATTGGAAAATCGCTCCGGATTTTTTTCCAGTCCGTCATGTTTTTACCTCTGTTTTTTTGAGTTCAGCATAAAAAATATAAGAATTTGTTTTTTGTGTTTGCAATATTTTTCAACGTAATTACGGCAGGACAGCTAGCTCTAACTAAGTACCCAGAAACTGAATTAATTGGGCCATATCCTTCATGGTGGTTTACTTTCAGCGGTCCTGAGTTGAAATCACACTATGCCATTCTGATTGAACAAGGAACTATGGAGACTTTTAGAGTTGTTCAATACTTAGACTATGGCCTGATGCTCTCTACAGGTTTATTCTTTTTTATTCTAGCTTTAATTATTGCAAGGCAACACAAAGAAGGTTCTTTCTTTAGAATATGTTAGACCGCCATTTGCGACGGTTTGAATTGTCTCTTCTAGTAACTGGCACACAACTTCCGTGCTTGATTTAAGGTCACCGGACAGCACTGGGCATTTATTTCTTCTTTTCTCTTTTCAATTTTCGTTTTTCCTTTGGATTAAGCTTGGCCTTTTTCTGATGTTCCCTTTTGCCTTTATCTTTTTTTCCCTTATCACCCATATCTATTTCTCCTTGCTTGAAAATGACTTACGCCGAACTGTTCGCTATCTAATCGGATGTTACCAATATTACCGGTTAAAATCAATATTGTTTTTGAAATTATATGGAAGTTCCAACGTCTTCCATGGAAAACGGCATCCAGTGAAAATGGGAGAACCAGTTGTCATACATTCAGACATTCATTTGCCACGCATCTTTTAGAAGACGGATATGATATCCGAACAGTTCAAGAACTCCTAGGGCATAAAGATGTTCGAACAACAATGATTTATACACATGTCTTGAATCGAGGAGTTCGAGGAGTATTGAGTCCTGCAGGCAAATTGAAATAAATTCACCTCTTAGAATCGCAGAAAGCAATATTGATTTTGACCGACAATATTAGTAACATCCGTTTAGACAGCGAGAAATGCTGCAAAACACAAACGGCAAAAAGTGGACGATTACGACAAAACAGATTATATTCAATAAGTTATCCCCTGCTTCGTTCAAACTGCATAACGCAATAGACTGCGCTAAATGCCGTATTTGCACAAGCAAAATGGCTGTATAATATATGTTAGGCTTCCAGCATACCTAATCAGGGCAAAAACCTCTCCATACCATACTCTGAACACCAGATCCGCGCAAACCCATTCTTCGGATTGCTGCAATCGAGGTACTTCTCAACCACATCTTGCACAATGGGAAAGAAGTATCCGTATTCTATCCCATATCGATATTCATATTCAGCCACAAACTGCTCAAAGTAATGAAAAAGCACGCTTTCCCCCTCAAAGGCCGAACGGATAGGATCAGGAAGGTTTGACTGTCCGAAGGGATTTGTATCAGAAGGCAGAATTTTATATTATAAATTATATATAAAATTATGGAAGAAATTGCGTCTCTTTTCGTCTAAATATGTAAGTTGCTTAGAGTACAGCTCTACCTGTTCAAGAAGAACGCAGTGAAAAAAGAAGGCATCCAGATAGCTACTATAATAACCGAGTTGGTAAGAGAAAACGTACCGCGAAAAATAATTTATCATGTATCGTTAGGTGAGTGATTATGCGAAAATTAACCATCATCATATTGATCGTATTCCTGGCTCTAGCTGTGAGCTGTGGAAAATCGGGCGACAGCGGCATAGACAAAGGGACGAAGCCGGCAGAAAAACAACAGGCTGAGAAAACTCCAGATAAGAAAGGCACTCTAGGCAGGCCTGGCCAAAAGCCTGGAGCCAAATCTCAGGATGGCAAAGAGATCGATGTCGATAAGCTTGATATTCCCGACCACATGAAAGAGGCCATAAAATCAGGGCGCATCCCGAAGGACCAAATCCCGGAGATCCTTGCCCGATTTCAGGGCGGTGGAGGGCCGGCGGCCCCGGTGAGTGTGACGCCAGTCCAGCGCCAAAACCTGAACTCCTACCTCGTCCTCAACGGCATCGTCGAGCCCGAAAAGAAAGTCGAGATTTACTCTCACCTTTCCGCCTATGTCAAGAAGATCGTGAAGGAAGAAGGAGATTACGTCAAAGAAAATGATGTCCTGGCCCAACTCGATGACACGGAAATCATAATTATCTACAACCAGGCAAAGATCCAACTGGACCAGGCCAAACTAAACCTTGAGGAAGCAGAAAATAACTACATCCGCAGTCAGGAGCTTGTCAAGCGTTCGCTCGTTTCCGAACAGGATTTCCAGGCTACCGAAGCGCAGTTCAAGCAAAGCCAGTTAGAGTACCAGAACCGTATGGAGAATTTCAATAATCTCAAGCTCCAGCTGGACTGGACTAAAATTCGGGCGCTTTCCGAAGGCTATATCACCGAGCGGCTCATCGAAGCCGGAGATCGCGTTAACTCCAACACGCAGGTGTATACGATCGAAGATTTCAATCCCTTGCTTATCCGCGTGTTCGTCCCCACGTCTGATGCTATCAATCTCGCTCTTGGTATGTCCGCGGAAGTGACCACCGATGTTCTGAAGGGATTAGGGTTCGAAGGTAAGGTCAAGCTTATCAACCCTCGGATCGATGTCGAGACCGGAACAGTCAAAGTCACCGTCGAGATCTTCGACAATTCCCTCCGTCTGCAGCCGGGGATGTTTGTGAAAGTCCAGATAGCCATCGGGATGAAAGAGAACGTCTTGGTTATCCCTCGGAAAGCCATCCTTTACAAGCAGAACAAGAGTTATGTCTTTGTCCTGAATCGGCGCCAAGTGTCCCAGCGCGAGGTCCTTCTCGGCCTTCTCGAGGAAGACCACGTAGAAGTGACAGAAGGGCTGAATGAAGGCGAAGTCATCGTAATAGTTGGAGTCGAAGGGCTCAAAGACGGCCAAAGAGTCGACGTGGTTCAATGAAAATCGTTAAGTTTTCCATCAATCGTCCAGTAACCATCTTTATGTTCACAGTCGCCGCGATCATCTTTGGCTTTATCTCCTATACCAAACTAAACCTGAATTTACTGCCAAAGATTTCCTATCCCACTCTTACCATCCTGACAGAATACCCTGGAACCGCCCCTTCGGAAATCGAGAACATCATCTCCAAGCCGATTGAGGAGACCTGCGGAGTTGTTGACAATGTCGTGCGTATCTCTTCGGTCTCCCGTGCGGAGCTCTCCGAGATCACGGTCGAGTTTGCCTGGCACACCAACATGGATTTCGCTACCCTGAAACTCAGAGAAAAGCTGGACCTGCTTCGCCTTCCCAGGGACGCAACTAAGCCGGTCATCCTCAGGTACGATCCCAACCAGGAACCCATCATGAGATTAGGTTTGACCGGCGATGCTGATCTGGCCCGCATCCGTTTTATAGCAGAGAGAGAAGTCAAACAGGCCTTGGAGAGTATCGAGGGGGTTGCAGCTTGCTCCATATCAGGCGGTCTGGAAGATGAAATCCACATCGACATCGACGAGCAAAAAATCAGCCTTCTCAATATCCCCATCACTACCGTGACCAATCGCCTTGCGCAGGAAAACGTGAACCTCTCCGCCGGGATCCTGAAACAAAAAGACAGCCAGTTTCTGGTTCGGACCGTCAATCAGTTCAAAACCGTGGAGGAAATTAAGGATATCATCATCGAAAAACGGGGCGATGTCCAGCTCACCCTGGGAAGCATTGCGGATGTGTACCGTGGCCATAAAGAACGGAAAGTCATTTCTCGCATCAATGGTCGAGAATGTATCGAAGCTGCCATCTACAGGGCCGCGGATGCCAACACTGTCGCAGTAGCTAATGCTGTCACCGACAAGCTGAAGGTAGTTCAAGCAAATATCCTGAAGCCCAGGAATATGGATTATCTGATTATCACCAACCAGTCAAAATTCATCAAAAACACCATCAAGAAAGTCAAGCAAACCGCCCTTATCGGGGGCGTACTGGCCATCCTTGTTTTACTTTACTTTTTGAAAAACTTCCGTAGCACCCTGATCATCGGCGCTACTATACCCATTTCCGTCGTCATTACATTCTTTCTCATGTATTCCTCCAATATCTCCTTGAACATAATCTCGCTCGGAGGATTGGCACTCGGGATCGGGATGCTGGTTGACAACTCCATCGTTGTCTTGGAGTCTATCCAACGTTACAGGGAAAAGGGAACAGACTCGTACAAAGCCGCTTTGCAGGGAACATCCGAGGTAGCTGGAGCCGTAACTGCCTCCACTTTCACAACGGTAGCGGTATTTTTTCCGATTGTGTTCGTGGAGGGAATTGCGGGTCAGCTTTTTAAAGATATGGCCCTGACGGTGACTTACTCTCTGCTGGCTTCTTTAGCTGTGTCCTTGACTCTCGTTCCGATGCTCAATGCAACCCTGCGCCGTGAAAATTCTAAGGAGTGGCTGACCGGATGGCTTAAGGTGCTTTTTAAACCACTGGATAAGATTTACAGCCAATTTTATCTCTCTTATAAAAAAATCCAGGATTTCTCCTTTGGGCATAAAAAAATCATTTTCATTACTGTGATAGTGCTCTTTTTCACAGCCATCTTCATGACCCGCTTCATGGGCAAGGAATTGATCCCGGTCATTTCCCAGGGAGAATTTTTAATCAATGTCGAGTTTCAGCCTGGAACCGCCCTCAAAGAAAACACCGCTATAATCACAGATATATCTGAAGTCCTAAAAAAACACAAAGAAATAGAGAGCATCTACGAGCTCATAGGGAAAGGCTCCAGGGGCGGCATCTCCTTTCAAGAAGAACGGGAAAACCTCTCCGAGTTCACTCTCCGCTTGAAACCGGGAATCCTGGGAAAAAAGGAAGATCGAATCATGGATCTGGTCAGAGCCGACCTGGAAAAGTTTCCAACAACCAAAGTCAAAGTCTACAAACCCCGCTTGTTCTCTTTCAAAGCTCCTCTCGAAGTAGTAGTCCTGGGAAACGACCTCGAGATGATCAAACAGGTCTCAGACGAACTCCTGGAGAAAATCCGGGGTGTGGACGGAATCACCGACCTGAAATCCAGCATGGAAGAAGGCTATCCAGAAATCCAGATCATTTTCAACCGGGCCCTGCTTGCTTCTCAAAACATGACCATAAACTCGGTAGGAGTCCAGATCAGGAATAAAATCGAGGGAGATGTCGCAACACGCTTTATCGAAAGCGACCGTGAGGTAGACATCCGGGTTCGCCTCTCGGAGGGTTTCCGAGACCGCGTGGATAAGATCGGCCGGATCAATATCCGCAACGGTTTGGGCATGATGGTGCCGTTGAAAGCGCTGGCAGAGATCCGAATTAAAGAAGGTCCGGCAGAAATACGCCGTATCCTCCAGCAAAAATCTGCGGTCATCACCGGGAACATCTCCGGAATTTCCCTGGATACCGCCAAGGAAAAAGTCATGGCAGCAGCCGCGTCCATAGACTGTGGTCCCGAATGCTCGATCTACCTGGCCGGACAGAGCATGGAGCAGGACGTGGCCTTTTCCTCCATGATTTTCGCTATTTTCCTAGCCGTGTTTCTGGTCTATCTGGTCATGGCCTCCCAGTTCGAATCCTTTATAAAGCCGTTTATCATCATGTTCACCATCCCATTCGGTATTATCGGGGTCGTTATCGTCGGACTCGTGTTCAGCATGTCAATCAACGTGATCGTACTCATCGGCCTGATCATTCTTTCCGGTATCATCGTGAACAACGCTATCGTGCTGGTCGATTACATCGGAAAGCTCGAGAAACAAGGAATGTCTAAGATGGAAGCCATCAAAACCGCTGCGCAGGTAAGGTGGCGGCCGATCATCATGACCTCGATTACGACAGTGCTGGCACTTGTGCCCATGGCACTGGATTTTAATGAGGGATTCGAGATCCGTATCCCCCTGGCCCTGACATTGATCGGAGGTTTGGTCTTCGGCACCTTTCTAACCCTGATCTTTATCCCCTTGGTCTACAGCATGGTGGTCAGGGAGACTAAGGTTACCGAAGAGAAGCAAAGCCGCTTCTTGGGTTTTCCAAAGAGCTTCAAAATGACTCCGCCTCTGGACAAGGCTAAAGCGAAAAAACCATGAATTTACCTGAATTTTCCATAAAAAAACCTGTTTCCATTATCGTAGTCATGCTTATTTTCATCACCATTGGGGTGATATCCATACTCAAACTTCCGCTGGAAATGATGCCCGACATCTCCTTCCCAGGACTCATGGTACAAATTCCATATCCTTCCTCCTCTCCTGAGGAGGTGGAGCGCACCATTACCCGGCCAATGGAAGATATCCTGGCCACTATCAACAATCTCGAGAATCTCAGATCTACCTCGTCCTCATCATCCTCCCGTATCCATCTTCAGTTCAAGGGAGACACAAACATGGACCTGGCTACCATGCAGATCAGGGACAAAATCGACCAAATCCGGAACGACCTCCCAGATGACATCGAAAATATTCGAATCCGCCGCTTTTCGATGAGCGACCGGCCTGTGATCCAATTCAACCTGGCTTTGCCCGGCGACCTGGAAAACATGTATTATTGGTCCGAAAATTACATCATGCAGCAGTTGGAACGGATAGAGGGCGTGGCCAATGTGGAAACCCGGGGAATCCGCAATAAATTGTTGACCATCTATCTTAAACCCGAGGTTTTCTATTCTTCATCTATCCGCATCATGGATCTAACTGACACCATCCGTAACAACAACATCAACATATCAGCCGGTTATGTGGAAGAAGGCCCCCTGCGCTTAGTGACACGCATTCCGGGGGAACTGAAGATCCTTGAGGATGTGAAAAACCTTCCTGTTAGCGACAGAGGCCTTACTATCGCCGACGTTGCTCGCGTGACCTACGATTACCCTCCCAAAGAGGAATATAACCGCCTGGACAGGAAAGAGACTGTTCGCTTCCAGATCTACCGTGCTTCCAACGCCAATATCGTGGATGTGTGCAACAATGTCAAAGCGACTATGGCACGGATCAAAGAGACAGAACCTGAGCTTAAAGATATGACCGTAATATTCTACCGCGATCAATCGCGGGATATTTTAAAGAGTCTCAAAGATCTGAGCTTTTCCGGAATCGTCGGCGGCCTTCTAGCTGTATTCGTCCTGCTCTTCTTCCTGAGAAAATTGCGTTCCACCATTATCATCGCCATGGCCATCCCCATGGCTATTGTATTTACTTTCAGCTTTATGTACCTTTACCGCGACATTTTCCGCGCTGATATTTCCATCAACATCATATCCCTCAGCGGACTTATGATGGCGGTGGGAATGCTGGTGGATAACAGCGTAGTGGTCCTGGAGAACATATTCCGGCTGCGTCAGGAGAAGAATTATTCCCCGATAAAAGCTTCCATGACTGGAGCCAGTGAGGTGGTCATGGCTGTCACCGCTTCCACTTTGACAACCTTGGTCGTTTTTATCTCATTGGGTTTCATGGCGCGGTCGGGATTCGGGCGCTTCATGAAGGACTTTGCTCTGACTATCTCCCTGGCCCTGATTGCCTCTCTGATCGTTTCCCTGTCGTTCATTCCGCTGGCAACAAGCCGACTCCTGGCCGGTAAAACCAAGGAGAAAGCTCGTTGGCTGGTTAAATTAACAACGATTTACGAGCGTATCATCAGCTTTACTATCAAAAACTGGAGGACCAAGCTTCTTGTTGTTGGTCTGGCCGTCGGGATCTTTTTCGTCTCCTTCCAGATTTTCAAAAACATCGAGCAGGAGTTCATGCCGAGCAGTGACCAGCGGGAAATAGATATCTCGGTCTATATGCCGCGCAGTTTCACACTGAACGAGATGAAATCCCTTTTCTTTAATATCGAGGATATCCTCCTTTCTCGGAAGGACGAACTCGCCATCAAATATCTGGAAACCGAATTCGGCGTGCGACGTATGCGGCAAGGACGGTTCCGCGGGTCAATAGAACTGGAATTGGAAGAAAAAGGAGCGTCAGTAACCGAAATCAAAGAAAAGCTTAAGAACCTGCTTCCCAGGCGGGCCGGCATCACCTACGAGTACGGGCAGCGTTTTGGCCGTCACGGATTCCACCGCGGAATTTCTGTGGAATTGATCGGTCTGGATTACACAAAACTAACCGAGTTGGCCCCGATGGTAATCGAAAAGCTGCGGACGGTCGAAAATGTGGAGGATATTACCAGTGACTTGGAGGGTGGAGACACGCAGCTTTTGGTCGAAGTGGACCGTGCCAAGGCAGAAAGTTCTGGTGTGAGCAGCCGTATGGTGGCCCAGACCATTTCCTCCTCTATTTCTGAAAGGGCTATCGGAAAATTCAAAACAGAAAACCGAGAGATCGACATCATCTTGAAAATCCAGGGAGAGGATGGATTTACCGAAGAAGACCTCCGGAATATCAGCCTGCGGACCCGCTCCAAACGGATTCCCCTCTCAGCAATATCGACTATTTCTTACCGTTTAGGATCGACTTCCATCCAAAAAGAAAATAAAAAATCCAAATTGAACATACGCATCAATACAAAAACACAGGGCATGATGGCTATCTCCAACGACGTACGCCAGGTCTTGAGTACCATCCAATTCCCCGAAGGCTATACGTGGAGCCTGGGATCCGGGTGGAGGCGTTTCCGTGAATCCCGAGGAGAATCCAATATGGCCATCATCCTCGCCCTTATCTTCATCTATATCATTATGGCCTCTCTATTCGAGTCCTTCGTACATCCTTTTACGATTCTTCTAACTGTTCCCCTGGCATTGTTCGGAGTGGCTGTATTTTTCACCCTCACGAATATCACCTTGAACACGACCTCCTATTTAGGGCTTTTGGTTCTGTTCGGGATTGTGGTGAATAACGGGATCATCCTCATCGATCACATCCGGACACTTCGCAAATCCGGGATGGAAAAGAACGAGTCTATCGTCCAGGGAGGCAAAGACAGAATGCGGCCGATCATCATGACTGCCATCACAACTATTTTCGGGGTGCTGCCGTTGGCGCTCCCCGTCCTTCTGCCCCAGTTCTTTCAGGCTGCAGGACGGAGAGCACAAATGTGGGCACCTATATCCGTGGCCATTATCGGCGGGCTGACCACCTCAACTTTCTTTACGTTGATCTTCCTGCCTACTTTTTACTCCATCTCGGATACAGTGGGGACTAAGGTCAAATCCCTCCTTGGGTTCAAAAGCACCAAAATCTGATTATTTTCAGGGACATCCCCACAGAATCATTCAGCTTATGGATTGAAGAAGGAGAAATTGTCTATCCTGTTTTAAGAATAATCATCTCCGGGAATCTGGGGGAATCCTGAATGATAGGGAAATAGTTAGAAATAATCTCGACTTTTGGACTGCCCTCTCCGGTCAGATAATTAAGACCAGCGAAATGACCGTAGCCGGGCAGTAAGAATGTAATCTATTATTTTTTTCTTTTTTATTTTTTCTTAGTCAAATAAGAAATAATAACAATTACAACTCCCAAACCCATCAATACCCAAGCAAGGATGTCCATGGATGCGGATTGGGTAAGTATTCTTACGAGAAAGCCGCCGATCAGTAAAACCAGGCCAAAAATACGCATTTCTTCTCCTCCTCCTTACCTCTTTATCCCTTAATACCCCCCCGGTATAATAATCAATTCTGTATGGGCTTGATTTATCAAGCCCACCTGTATTAAATCTAAGAAAGCATATCATTAATTCATCCTCACTTTTTAAGGATGATGTAAGCACCATGGGCAATTAGTCAAAAAACATTAAAATGAATGATATCCTCTAATTTTCTCTTGGGGACATGAAGACATTCCTGCTTGTCTTTCCAATATTTTAAGGAGCCCTCTATATCCTCCACTACAGGTTTCTCATCAGGATATCCCAAAGCCAACACAGAGTCAATTTTATAATTCATGGGAATTTTTAGCATTTCCTGGACTTTATCTCTTTCCACAGATAGGAGCCAACAGCTCCCGATTCCTTCCTCCCAAACAGTAAGGATCATGTTTTCAACTGCTGCTCCCACATCCCTTTCATACCCTTTATCTCTCACCTGCAAATTGACCAGGACGACAATGTAAGCGACGGGTTCATGCCCCTGTTTGGGATTACCTTCTGGGGCAATATATCCTGCCCATTTCAAACAGGGAAAGAACTGCTTTCTTAGCTCGGCTTCATCGACAACGATAAACTCAAGAGGTTGAAGATTAGATGCTGAAGGAGCTAACCTTGCAGCGCTGACAAGTCTTTCTAGGATTTCCCTTGAAACAGGTTCAGGCTTGAACTGACGTATCGACCTTCGTGAAATAATCAGCTCGTATAAGCTCATCTTTTTCTTTTTATCTCACAGGATTTTTAAAGTTCTGCTTATTTTTTTACGGATATTAATAAAATACATTCAAATTGTAAAGGAAAATAAAATTGAAATCTCCTCCAGTATAATAAAGTGCTATCACTTATTTAGTCGTAGTTATCCCTTAGATTTTGAGCTTTACTGAAAAAAATCAGCCCTGGGCTAGAATTGATTTTAATTTTTTTGCATACTCGCGGCTTGCTCTATCAGGGGTGATGAACTCAATCTGATCAGGCTTGCTTATCCCCAAGCCTAACTCGACTGCTCTTTTAATTTGCTCTTGTTCAAAGATTTTGCGTTCCATTATGGCTTTGTTCGAGCCCAACTCTTTTAAAATAGCCACTCCTGCTGCGTCTACAGCAATACGATCCCTTCCTCCTATGAAAACGTTGGCTTCTTTTCTGGTTCCTCTTGAAGGGCCTCCATCAACAAAAGCCTCTATTCCGTCAAGAACAATAAATTGAGGCTTATAGCCGAGATTTATCTCAGCTATCATTTTCCTCATGGCGTTATCCCTTTCACCATGAAGCTCTCTCATCAGCTTCTTGGGTGTTAATCCTACCGCTAATTTTATTGACAAAGTAAAGACACCTCCGTACTGATGTGTCTTCAGACAGCAGGTAGAAACAACATATTCAGACTCAACAGCTGGGCGGGCTACATAAAATCCCTCTTTCCAGTGATTTCCAGGCGGATTAAAGTGAACCCAATCCTTTTCTTCCAGTTCTTCGAAATTTATAATCTTGAAGTTTAATTCTTGGGCCAGGTCGAAAATCCCCTTATCTTCTAAAACACTTTTTGTTGAGGGTGGGCCGCTTCTTTCGCCGATTGTAATCTCCGAAGCTCCCCTCTCTTGGAGCTCCTTAATCAACTGGCTCAAAGTATCGTTATGAGTTGAACCAGGTGTCGGATCAGCCGTATTGAAATTAGGTTTCAGCATAACTTTTTTACCGTCTACAGAGGCAAAATCTATAAGTTCTAAAATTTTCTGAACTCCTTCCTTCCTATCTTTGGTTTTAAAAAGTGCGATTTTAGCTTTCTTGCTGGTTTCTTTTGCCATCAGAGGTTTAAATCTTAATGCAGGCAAGCTTGCCAAGCCTATGACAGATCCTTTGATAAATTCGCGGCGATTTAAAGTCAATATTTTGCTTTTTCTCATATTTTCCTTCCTGAATTTTTCTCATAATTTTCTTTTTCGTGACATATATTATATTTGGAAATTTTCTCTTTTTAAAATTTTTTTTTATTTTTTTCCAGATCCTATTCATACTTTACTCGCGACCCATAGCGCAAAATCTGCCTCAGGAAGAGCGCCGCTTGTTCGGCCCTTGATGAATCAAACCCCTCCATTAATAAAGTATTTATTTGTCCTTCTTCTTATAGGGAGGAATTGGAGGCAGTTCTTTTTCTTTGGTTTTCAACTCTTCAAGAATAACTTCAATGGCTTTGTTCAGTTGTTGGTCCTCTCCTTCAAATTCTTTAGCTGGATCATTATCCACATAAATATCCGGCTCAACACCATGCCCTTCAATGATCCACTCTTTTCCGTCAACACTGTAAGAGGCAAACTCGGGTTTCATGAGAGAGCCACCGTCAACCAGCGGCAGTGAGCCACGAATTCCGACAACACCACCCCACGTACGCTTTCCAATCAATTTGCCGAGCTTATGCTTTTTAAATCGATAGGGAAAAAGGTCTCCATCAGAGGCAGAAAACTCATCTATCAAACAGACTTTAGGTCCTAGCATTATGGCTTCAGGATCAGGTCCGGGGATTGTATCACGGGACATATCTATCATCACTATCTCTCGCCTCAATCGCTCTATAAGCATTGGTGAAACATTTCCACCGCCATTACCGCGCACATCGATGATGAGAGCCTTTTTCCGCAGTTGAGGATAAAAATGCTTGACAAATTCGTTCAATCCTTGGCGTCCCATATCAGGAAGATGAATATAGCCGACTTTCCCTTTTGTTGCTTTGTCAACCTTCTCCATGTTGTTCTGGACCCAATTGTAGTAAATGAGCGAGAGCTCATCCTTAATAGGAACAACTACCTCTTCTCTGCTTCCTTTTTCTGCAGGTTTCGAGTTCACCCGGAGTGTCACCTGTTTCCCTACAGTGTTAAGCAGAACTTCATACATGTCAGCCATCTTGTTTGTCGGTTTTCCGTTGATGGCAATCAAATAATCTCCGTCTTTTACGTTAACACCAACCTCAGTTAGGGGAGATCGCAAGGATTTATTCCAGTTCTCCCCTCTCAGGATCTTCTTGATTTTGTAATAGCCAGAGTTTGCATCACGCTTAAACTGAGCACCAAGCATCCCCACAGGAACTCGTTTTGGCTGGGGAGTATCACCACCACCAACATAAGTGTGACCGACATTCAATTCACCTATCATCTCTCCAATAACGTAAGTTAAATCTGCCCTATGGCTAACAGCCTCTGCTAAGGGTTTGTAGCGTGCTTTCATCGCCGCCCAATCCACTCCGTGCATATTCGGTGCATAGAAGAAGTATTTCATCTGACGCCAGCATTCGTTGAAAATCTGGTTCCACTCCTGCCTGAAGTCCACTTTGGTCTCCATGTTGGATAAATCCAGCTTATCCTTTATTTTTACTAGCTTATCCTTTATTTTTAAGGGATCTTTTGGGAGGTCGAGGATGGCGTAGGATTTCTCCTGAGAGACCAGAATCTTCTTCTGATCGTGAGAGATTTCATAATCGTTGATCTTTCCAAGGTCTATCTCTTTCTGCTCTTTCAAATCATACATTTTCAAAGAGGACTTCCTATCCCGGTCACTTCTCATCATGTAGTAGATTTTCTCTCCAACAGAGGTTATGTGCCGGTAATTAGCAACTCCGATTGGCAAACCGATGATGCGATCCTTTAAACCGGAAGGGTCAACTTTTATCTTTGCCTTTTTTTTCTGGGCACTCTTCTTTTCCTTATCTGCCTTTTTTCTGTCTTTTTCTGCTCCTTTTTCAGACTTTTGACTTTTCTCGCTCTCTTTCTTTACAGTCACCTCATCACTCTTCGGTTCGAAGGGAGACTTCACGTCTTTGGAAAGAGTAACCAGGTAGACTCTGGCCATGGATGAATAGGCATGATTCCATTCTGTTCGGCTGTAGATAGGACTGAAATCTCTGTCTGATACAAAAAAGAGATACTTTCCATCCGAACTAAAGGAAGGTGAATCGGAAGAGTACCACCCCTCTGTGACTTCATAGGTTTTTTTTGTCGTGCAGTTGTAAAGATAAATTTTTGTCATTGATTTTGCTTCAGGCTTTTGATAAGAAATCCAATTGCTATCAGGAGACCAGGCGTACCTTCTTATTTCCCAGCTTTTTGCCCTTGCGACCTCAACAATCTTTTTCGTCTCAATATCAACATAATTGAGACGAAGCAGCTTATCACCCCAGAGAATTTTCCTGGAATCAGGAGACCAGTAAACCTGATATTTGTATGTGTCCCCACCTTTTGTGATTTGCCGGGGTGCTCCTGAGCCATCCTGCAACATGATATAAATTTCATCTTCGCCACTTTGATCAGAGATATAAGCAACCCACTTCCCGTCAGGAGACCATTTTGAATTCCTCTCATGAATCCCAGAAGTGTTTGTCAGGTTGCGTGTGTTTCCATGTTTAGCCGGTATAGTAAAAATCTCTCCGCGTGCACCGAATAAGGCCCGTTTTCCATCGGGAGAGATTTCGAAATTTGTAATCCTATCACTGACCTTGACAAATTTTCCCCGGCTGGACATCATATCATCGGAGATGCTAACAGGAACTTTTTTAGCCTCTTTTTTCTCAAGGTCAAAGCGATAGATAAAGCCTCCGTTTTCAAAAACAATTGCCTTCGGGCCAAGGGAAGGAAACTTAATATCGAAATCATCGAAACTTGTCAGCTTCCTGGTTTCCTCGGTGGTAAGATCATAGACAAATAGATTCATCTTTTTATTCTCATCCCTGTCTGAAAGAAAATAGATGTTGTTGCCGCTCCACATGGGGATAATATCCTGAGCAGGATTATTGGTGATGTTTTTGACTTTCTTTGTCTCAAAATCATAAATCCAGATATCATCTGCCATGCCACCACGATAACGTTTCCAAGTTCTGAATTCCCGGAAAATTCGATTATAGGCCATCATTTTATCATTGGCAGAAAACGAACAAAATCCACCCCGAGGCAAAGGAAGCTGTTCGGGTGTTCCTCCCTCAACAGAAGCCAAATACAACTGGCCGTTAAAGCTGTTCCATTCCCTCATGCGTGAACGAAAAACTACATGTTTATTATCATGTTTCCAGGTCATCACTATATTATTCGGACCCATCCTATCTGATACGTCATCACGACCGAGAGTGGGAGTGTAGGTTAGTCTTTTGGGTATTCCACCTGAGCTGGGAATCAAATAGACCTCACGGTTTCCGTCATACTCACCTGTAAAAGCTATGTACTCTCCATCAGGGGAAAAACGGGCAAAAACTTCAAACCCATTATGACTGGTAAGCTTTCGGGCAAAACCTCCTATCGAGGAAACTGTGTACAGATCGCCGGCATATGTAAATACAATCTGATCATTGTGGATAGATGGGAAGCGAAGTACGCGAGCTTCTTGTGGAGCATAGGCAATACCCGAAAACATTAATAAAATGCAAAATAGAAATAAAAACACCTTCGTTTTCATCTTTCCTCCTTACTGAAAAATGACTTGATATAAAAGAGGTAGAATATAGCACACAGTTTTTTTCGGGGCAAGTTTCATAGCCAATATCTTAATGGGTGACCCCATCGATTCCCATCGATTTGTTGATTTTTCGAGCGGAGGGAATTACAATGTTTAAAAATGAATAGGAAGTAAATATATGGAAATATTAAACAAAGAAGTCGTAGAAGCGACAAGGAAAAAATTCGACGAGGAGATGAAAGAGAAAGTAACTCTTCTCCTTTTTACACAAGAACCAAGTCGACTGACCGTTCCTGATCATCTAAAAGGACAGGAATGTATCTTTTGCAAGGAAACAAGAGGATTGCTGAAAGAAGTCAGTGCTCTCTCTGATAAAATAGAACTTGTTATCTACGATTTTAGTGGAGATAAAGAAAAAGCGGCCGAGTACGGAATCGATAAGATCCCGGCTACAATCATCTTGGGCCAGAAAGATTATGGCCTAAGATTTTTCGGCGTCCCTTCTGGATACGAGTACACAAGCCTTATTGAAGCCATCCTTGATGTTTCCAAGGGAAAGACTGGGCTGAGTCAAAAAACCAGAGAAGCTTTAAAAACTATTGACAAGGATATACACATTCAGGTCTTTGTGACTCCTACCTGCCCTTATTGCCCTCAGGTCGTCCACTTAGGTCATCAATTTGCTCTAGAGTCTCCTCGAATAAGGGCTGACATGGTCGAATCCACAGAATTTCCCCATATTTCACATAAGTACAATGTCTTCGGAGTTCCAAAGACAGTAATAAACGAGAATATTTTCATAGATGGTGCCGTTCCAGAAGAAACATTTCTTGAGCATGTGCTAAAAGCTTCAAGCTCTGAAGGCCAAAAATAAGCAGGGAAGGCTTGATCCCTCAAATGATAAGTTAGCGAGGTTTATCGCCAATGGAAAAATCAAAAGTACAAGATAAGACCGCCGGCAAACTTAGCTCGATTTTCTATCCTAAAACCATGGCTATCATCGGTGCTTCAAGACAGCAAGGCTCTGTTGGCCAAGCCCTTCTCGCCAACATAATCGACAGCCGCTTCCAGGGAATCGTCTATCCTGTTAATCCCCGAGCCAAAGGAATTCTCGGAATAAAATGCTATGCCAGAGTGATGGATATTCCTGATGAAGTGGACCTGGCAGTCGTCATAGTTCCTTCACGCTTTGTCCCTGGTATTCTAGAAGAATGCGGGAAAAAGAAGATCAAAGGAGCCATAGTTATTTCAGCCGGATTCAAGGAAATAGGAGGAGAGGGAATAGAACTGGAGAAAAAGGTCCAGAAGATTATCCAGAAGTATGATATTTCCCTTGTAGGACCGAATTGCCTGGGCATTATGAACACCGACCTTGAGTCATCTATGAACGCTACATTCGGCACACCGATGTCCAAAGAAGGAAATATTGCTTTCATCTCTCAAAGCGGCGCCCTCTGTGTGGCAGTGCTTGATTATGCCAAAGAGTCCAACATCGGATTTTCCAAATTTATCAGCATGGGGAATAAAGCAGGCCTGACTGAGAATGAGCTTTTGCTCTACTTAAAAAATGACCCGAAAACAGACGTCATCTTGATGTATCTTGAAGACCTTGTCAACGGAAGAGAATTCATGAAAATAGCCCACGATATCACCAGCAGCCCTACGAATCCCAAACCTATCATCGCCCTTAAAGCAGGGCGCACTCAGTTAGGTGCCAAAGCAGCTTCTTCTCACACCGGCTCTCTGGCTGGTTCGGACCGAGTTTACGATGCCATCTTTAGCCAGTGTGGAGTGCTCAGGGGAGAGACTTTGGAGGAGCTCTTTGATTATGTCAAGGCTTTCTCCAGCCAGCCTTTGCCAAAAGGGAAAAACGTCGCCATCATCACAAACTCAGGAGGACCAGGAATATTAGCCACTGATTCCTGCATTCGCCATGGTCTGAATATTGCTCCCTTTAGCCGAAATACAGTAAAAACTTTAAAGACGATCCTGCCTCCCCAGGCAAGTTTAAATAATCCTGTTGATTTGATCGCAGACGCCCAATATGAACAGTATGAGGCAACTCTACGGGAAATATTGAAAGACAAAAACGTTCATTCTTCCATCATTATCCTGACTGCTACTTCTTTCACCAACGTGGATAAAATTGCCGATTCCATTGTCAAAACAACCAAAAAATTCCAAAAGCCGGTCTTATGCAGTTTTTTGGGAGTTTATGATGTATCTTCAGGAATCGATATCCTGGAAGAAAACGGAATTCCTTCTTACAGGTTTCCTGAATCAGCAGCCCGGGCGCTTTCTGAGATGACCAAGTTCAACTTGTGGCTCAACCGGCCAAAAACTGGAGTTAAAAAATTCAGCGTAAATAAAGCCGGGGCCAAAAAAATCATAGATTCTGTCAAAAAAGAAGGCCGATTTTTCCTGTTAGAGCATGAATCTTACGAGGTTCTTAAGGCTTATCAATTCCCTTTAGTCAAATCCTCTCTTGCTAGAAACAAAACAGAAGCAGCCAATGCAGCCCAAAAAATCGGCTTTCCTGTAGTCCTGAAAATCGCCTCTCCTGATATCCTCCATAAATTTGACTTCGGAGGAGTCAAACTCAACTTAAAGAATAAAAACGAAGTCCATGAGGCCTATCAAGAAATCCTTAAAAATATCATGTCTAAAAAACCTAAGGCAAAAATTAGAGGTATGCTTGTAGAAGAAATGGCCTCCCAGGGAAAAGAAATTATTCTGGGAATGAGCAGAGACCCTCAGTTTGGACCCATTCTGATGTTTGGGCTGGGAGGAATTTATGTTGAAGTCCTGGAGGATGTCAGCTTCCGCCTTGCTCCTATTCGTGAGCGCACAGCAGACATGATGATCGCAAAAACAAAAACTCATAAAATCCTGGAAGGATTTAGAGGTGAGCCGGCTTACGACATAAAGGCTGTAGCTGAATGCTTGAAAAGACTATCTCAGCTCGTCACAGACTTTGAGGAAATCAAAGAACTGGATATAAACCCGCTTTTTGTCTATGAGAGAGGAAAAGGCTGTGCTATCGTTGATGCCAGGATCATCCTCGAATCCAGTTAATTTAAACGGTTCTCTGCTATAATAAGGAGTTTCATGTCGCTTTTTAAGAAAAAAAAGAAAAAAAGAGTTATGGTGATAGGCCTGGATGGAGTTCCTTACTCTCTCCTACTAGAACTCGCTCAAAAAGGTGTAATGCCCGCAACTTCAAAGCTTATTGACTCAGGCCACATTCAGCGGATGAAAGCAAGCCTTCCTGAAGTTTCTGCTGTAAGCTGGACAAATTTTATGACTGGAACAAATCCCGGAACTCACGG
>SOIV01000302.1 GCA_004377005.1 Candidatus Aminicenantota bacterium
TTTACTTTGCCTCGGCCCAGTTCACTCCCCAACTAAGGTGAACTTTCAAGGGAGCTTTTAGGGGAAAAACATTTTCCATTTTTTCCTTGACCAAGATCTCCATATCATCTTTTTCTGCGTCTGGAACTTCAAAAACCAGCTCATCGTGCACTTGAAGAATCATCTTTGACTTCAGGTCTTTCCTTTTCATTTCGCGCCAGATGTCGATCATAGCTTTTTTCATTAAGTCAGCAGCGGAGCCCTGGATAGGAGTGTTGAGAGCGATGCGGCGGCCTGCCTGCTGGATCATTTTATCTTTGTGCTGGAGCTCTGGGACCTGGCGCTTCCTCCCAAAGATGGTTTCAGAGAAACCTTTTTCCTGAGCATCCTTTACCTTCTTTTCCAGAAACTGGCGCACTTTTGGGTATTTCTCATAGTAGAGATCAATAAAATCCTGGGCTTCAGAAGTTGAAGTTTCGAGCTCTTTTGCCAGGGAGAAAGCTGAAGCGCCATAAATCATACTGAAATTAATAATTTTTGCTCTTCTTCGTTTTTCCTCTTTGAAGAGAATGGAAGCGTTGCCAAAAACCCGCTCTGCTGTTTCTTCATGAATATCCCGGTCATGAAGGAAAGTTTCAATCAGGGCTGGATCTTTTGAGAGGTGGGCCAGGACCCTGAGTTCTACTTGGGAATAGTCGGCTGAGAGGAAGAGGTGCCCTTGGGCGGGGATGAAAGCTTCCCGAAACCTGCGCCCCAAATCCCCTTTTACGGGTATGTTTTGCAGATTTGGATCACTGCTGGAAAGCCTGCCCGTTGCCGCCACGGTTTGGTTGTATGACGTGTGAATTCTCCCTGTTGCTGGATTGAGAAGGAGAGGAAGAGAGTCAGCATAGCCTGATTTCAGTTTGGCGAGCTTCCTGTATTTCAGGGTATATTGTGCGATCGGATAGTCCCCTGCTAATTCTTGGAGGATGTTAACACTCGTCGAATAGCTCTTGGTTATTTTTGTTCTTCTTGATGCGGGCAGGTTCAATTTATCGAAAAGAATGCTGGCAAGCTGCTGAGGAGAGTTTATGTTGAATTCTTCACCGCTGATATCGTAGATTTTTTCTCTGAGATGGCCAAGTTCATATTCGAGTTCAGAGGATAAATTTTTCAAGGCCTGGGTATCGATTTTCACCCCCCACATTTCCATATCAGCAAGAACCTCGATCAGAGGAAGCTCAAATTTACGGTAAAGGGAATCTAAATTTTCTTCTTTAACTTTAGGCCAGAGCAAGGAGCTGAGCTGAAGGGTTAGATCAGCGTCCTGGCAGGCATAGGGAGCAACCCGATCTATATCCACGGCATCGATCGTAACCTCATTTTTTCCTTTGCCGACAATATCATTGTAAGAGATGGTTTTTACCTGGAGATAGGTTAGAGCCAGCCTGTTTAGATTGTGTTTGCCCCAATTTGGCTCTAGAAGATAGGAGAGGATCATCGAGTCTAAATCCATGCCTTGGACACGGATTCCTTCTTTTTTAAGAACTATATAATCATATTTGATGTTCTGGCCAATTTTTTTAATTTTTGGATCTGCGAGAACTTTTTTGAGAAGGTTTAAGGCCTGCTCTTTCGGTAGTTGTGATGGAGCATTTGGATAATCATGACGGAGAGGGAGGTAGAAAGCATGGTTTGGCTTTATGGAGAAGGACAGCCCGACCAGACGGGCCTGAGTGGGAAAGGCACTGTCTGTTTCTGTGTCAAGGGATACAAATTTTGCCCTTTTTATCTTTGCGATCAGCTCTCGCAACGCTTTTTCTTCAAAAATAACCCTGTAGTGTTTTTTAGTGCTCTTGGGCTTTTTCATGTATTCAGCTAAGAGGGAAGAAAATTCTAACTCCTGGAAGATCGGAATCAATTCTTTGTAGTTCGGTTCTGATACAGAAAAATCCTCCAGGTTGAATTTCACATCCAACCCTTTTTCGATAGTTGCCAATTGCTGGCTCAATTTCAGCTGCTCCAAGTTCTGTTTGATTTTCTCCTGAAGTCGAGTTTTTTCTATATTGTCTAGATTATTAAGGAGCTTCTCCAAAGAGCCAAATTGATTTATGAGAGCTTTGGAAGTTTTTTCTCCGATTCCGGGAACTCCTGGAATATTGTCTGAAGCATCTCCCCATAGAGCGAGAACATCAACGACCTGGGAGGGTGAAACGCCAAAGTGTTCTTTCACCTTTTTTTCATCCAGGGAGATTTCTTTTACAGGATTGTAGACAATTGTTAACTTATCAACGAGTTGAAAGAGATCTTTGTCATTAGTGACAATGACAGATAGAACATTATGGGAGGAGGCCCGTTGAGCCAGACTGCCTAATACATCATCTGCCTCATAATTTTCCTGCTCGAAAAGGGGGATGTTGAATGCTCTTAAAATTTTTTTAATGACTGGAATCTGGACAACTAAGTCCTCTGGCATGGGTTTGCGGTTGGCCTTATAGTCTTTGAAGGCTTTATGGCGTATTGTGGGGCCTTTAACATCAAAGACTATTCCAAGATAGTGAGGCTTCTCTCTCTCCATTAGTTTTTTGAGCATACTGATAAACCCAAAAACAGCATTAGTGGGGAAGCCTTTAGAAGTAGAAAGGCGTTGGATGCCGTAATATGAGCGATAAAGGAGAGAATTGCCGTCGATTAAATATAGTTTTTTTTTAGCCATCCAGGTCAGAGTTCAAAAACAATAATTTTTTTCTGGCAATAAATGGGGACAGGCCCCATTTTGTAAGAAAGAGGACATTCTCATACAGAAAATGGGGCCTGTCCCCATTTATTTCCTTTGTATATCTTAAACTAAAAGATTTTTCTTATTGATGATATTGGTTTATCATGTATTATTATACTCTTAAATATAGAGATATCAAGTTGGGAGTCCCCGATTGGGTAGTGTCAAGAATATTGTGTAAAATTGGGGATCGGTGTATTCTCCCATTTTTTACCTCAGTTGACAAAGGTAACTAAGATGTTATAATAAATAAATTATTTGGAAGAGAAGATGATTATAGATGTTGAAAAACTGCCCAAGGAAGGGCGAAAAATCTCTGAAGATTTTGAATTCCTCAATGTGGCCCTTATTGAGGAAAGTGCCGTTTTCCTTAAACCTGTTCACGCTGAGCTCACTATGAAAAAAGCAGGAGAAGAGATTTTAATAAAAGGGAAGATCATCACTTGCTTCAGCTTAATATGCAGCCGCTGCCTCGTTCCCTTTGAATCCTTGATTGATTCAAAGTTTGATCTTGTTTATCTTCCTGAAGAACTCGATATGATGCAGGATAAATTGGAGAACGATGATATAAATAAATTGTTTTATTATAACGGCAAGATAGATATCGAAGAGGTGATTTTGGAACAGTTGAATTTAGTTTTTCCTGCCAAGCCTTTATGTTCTGATGATTGCCAGGGAATCTGCCCTGTTTGCGGGAAAGTCATAAGAGACAGCGAGTGTGTCTGTGTTACGAAGAGCTCTGATCTTCGCCTCAAGAAATTAAAGATATTCATAAAAGAGAAGAGTTAAATGGCTCATCCGAAAAGAAGACATTCCCATTCACGAAAAAAGAAGAGAAGAGCACACGACGCTCTTTCCCTTCCTTCTTTGGCCCTTTGTTCCAACTGCGGAAATCCCAAATTGCCCCACCGAGCATGCCCTGAGTGTGGCTTTTACCGAGAGAGGCAGGTTATTGATGGATCGGAAGAGTGATGAAGAGTGACGGATGAAAGTTGCTGTTGATGCCATGGGCGGGGACTTTGGTCCCAGAGTCACGGTAGAAGGGGCTTTGAAAGCATCCCGAGAGTATAAGATTGAAACCCTTCTTGTGGGGATTGAGGACCTTATAAAAAAAGAGTACGAAAGGCTCGACCATTCAAAGGCAAAAGTAACAATTATTAATGCCTCAGAAGCCATCGGCATGGGCGAAGGGATGCTTTCTTTCAGAAAAAAGAAGAAGTCTTCTATCCGCATAGGGGCTGAGCTGGTTAAGAAAGGGGAAGCAGAGGCTTTTGTCAGCACCGGAAATACGGGTGCCGTCGTCTATCTATCCAAAAAAATATTGGGAGCTTTAAAGGGAGTAGAGAAGCCGGCCTTGTCCCTCCTTGTTCCTAATCTAAAAGGTCTTACTCTCCTCATAGACGTAGGAGCAAACGTCAACTGCCGGCCGCATCACTTGGAGCAGTTCGGTATGATGGGTCACATTTTTATGGAGAGTGTATTAGGCCTAAAGAATCCCAGAATAGGCTTAATGAGCATAGGAGAAGAAGACTCAAAAGGAAATGAGTTAACAAAGGAAGCATTTAAAAAACTTCAAGCCTCCCCTTTGAATTTTATCGGAAATATAGAGGGTAAAGACATGTATTCAGGAAAAGCCGATATCATCGTTAGCGACGGCTTTACAGGAAATGTGGCCTTAAAGGTAAGCGAAGGAGCCGTGGAAACCTTTTTTTACATGGCTCGCACTGAGCTCATGAAAAATTTCTTCTCTAAAATTGGACTTTTCTTAATGAAGAGACATTTAAAGAAGATTTTTAAAAAGATAGATTATTCAGAATATGGAGGAGCCCAACTTTTAGGAATAAACGGAGTCTGTATAATCGGCCATGGGCGCTCAACTCCCAATGCTGTAATGAATGCTGTGGGATTAGCCAAGGATTTTGTCCAGAACAAAGTTCAAGAGAAAATTCAAAAAGGGATAGCCAATATCTCCCACACCATTGGAAAAACTAAGGTTTAAGATGGATTTTCAGGGGAGAACTTCGATTGTTACCGGCGCTTCTCAAGGAATTGGAAAGGCTATAGCGCTTGAGCTTTCCAGGGAAGGAGTTGAAGTTATTCTAGTTGATATTCAAAAGGGGAAACTTGAAGAGGTGGCCGATAAAATTAGGGAAAATAAAGGCAAGGTTGCTGTTTTTGCCGCAGATGTTTCCCGGATGGAAGAGGCTATGGAGATTGTAGAGGCTGTAGTAAAAAGTAACAAAAAAATCGATCATCTAGTCAATAATGCGGGCATAACAAGGGATAACCTTTTGATGCGGATGAAAGAAGAAGAATGGGATTCGGTTTTGAACGTAAACTTAAAAGGGGTTTTCAATTTTTCCAAGGCTGTGATAAGGAATATGATTAACAATAGATATGGTCGAATTGTTAACATCTCTTCGATCGTGGGCTTGATAGGAAATGCGGGCCAGTGTAACTATTCCGCTTCAAAGGCAGGCGTTATCGGGTTCACTAAATCCTTAGCCAGGGAGGTTGCCTCACGGGGCATAACCGTGAATGCGGTAGCTCCTGGCTATATTGCCACGCCGATGACTGAGAGTCTTCCTGAGTCTGTGCAACAAAAGTTTCGAGATTGGATTCCTGTGAAAAGGTTTGGAACGCCCGAGGAGATAACTCATGCTGTAAAATTTCTTCTCTCTGATGAGGCTGCTTATATCACAGGCCAAGTCATAAACGTAAACGGTGGAATGTTTATGTAGGCATAGGAGAATAATTTGTTATTAGCAAATCTAATTAAAGAGGAGGAAAAGAATGGAAAGAGATGAATTATTGAAGAAAATAAAGTCTATCGCCTCAGACAAACTCAGTATCAGTGAAGATCAAGTTACCGAAGAAGCGTCTTTTATTGATGACTTAGGCGCTGATTCCTTGGATACAGTGGAATTAGTCATGGCCCTGGAGGATGAGTTTAAAATGGATATTCCTGATGAAGAGGCAGAGAAGCTGACTACTGTTGGCAAGGCTATGGATTATATCTTGGCTCATCTCTCTAAGTAAGAAACCTCAAAGTTTCTGATGGGAAATTCCCCTTCTTCCCGCCAAAAGCCTAATGAAAGGCGAGTTGTCATTACGGGGATTGGTCTGGTTTCTCCCCTAGGAGTTGGAACGGAAAATAACTGGGAAGCCCTCTCTAAAGGCAAAAATGGGATCAGCCTAATAACCCGCTTTGACACATCTAAGCACTCGAGCAAGATCGCAGGCCAAATCAAGGACTTCGACCCTCTTCGTTTTATCGAAAAAAAAGAACTGCGGAAAATGGACTCGTTTATCCAGTATGCTGTGGCAGCTGCTCAACTGGCAGTTCAAGATTCCGGTCTCAATCCTGCTGCTTTGGAAGGAGACAGATGTGGAGTTTATGTGGGATCTGGGATTGGAGGTATCGGTTTTATTGAAGAAACTCACAAAACACTGCTTGAGAAAGGGGCAGATCGTATCTCGCCCTTTTTCTTGGTTGCAACTATCATTAACGAAGCTGCAGGCCGGGTTTCCATAAAATACAGAGCCAGAGGTCCGAATTCAGCCACTGCAACGGCTTGTTCCTCAGGCACCCATGCTATCGGGGATTCCTTCCGTATTCTTGCCAGAGGAGATGCCGATATCATGATCGCCGGAGGCGCGGAAGCCCCCATTACGCCACTCGGAGTTGCCGGATTTTGTGCTATGCGTGCCCTTTCTTTAAGAAACAACGAGCCTGAGAAAGCCTCTTGTCCCTTTGATGCGGATCGGGATGGATTTGTCATCGGAGAAGGAGCAGGAATACTTATTCTCGAGGAATTGGGAGCAGCCCTCAAGCGAGGAGCTAATATTTATGCGGAAATCATCGGCTACGGGATGAGCGGGGATGCCTATCATGTTACAGCCCCCGCACCGGATGGAGAGGGTGCTGTACTGGTGATGAAGAGGGCTCTTGATGATGCTGGCGTTGATCCTAAAGAGATAAACTATATAAACGCCCATGGCACCTCCACTCCCTTTAATGACAAGATCGAAACTGGAGCTATCAAAAGAGTTTTTGGAGAACATGCTTACAAAATTGGCGTAAATTCGACAAAGTCGATGATAGGGCATCTTTTAGGTGCAGCAGGTGGAGTTGAAGCTGGCTACACTGCTCTATGTCTGAAAAATCAGGTTATGCCTCCTACAATCAACTATGAGCATCCTGATCCGGAATGCGACCTGGATTATGTTCCCAACAAAGCCCGGCCGGCTGAAGTTCATTATGCCCTGAGTAATTCTTTTGGATTCGGGGGGACAAACGGTAGCCTTCTTTTGAAAAGATTCGTAGATTAAATCAAAATCAAGATAGAAATTTATTGTCAATAAAGATAGAAGAGGCGAGAAAGTCAAAGCAGCTGCAAAGTCTCTTTTTTCCTAGGCAAAGCCGTTAGCTTAGCCTTACGAGCAGACCATAAGAATGGGGCAGGATAGGAAAAATTGCCTTTCTCGATTGTCTACCTTGTTTTGCTTCGTTCTTGCTGAACGAAGTGAAGCAAATGCAAAGAGGAGGAACAAGTGAATATATTTGTGTTGGTCAAAAGGATTCCTGATACTGAATCAAAGATAAGAATAAACCATGAGACGGGGACGATTGTTGAAGAGGGGCTAAACTTTGTTCTCAATCCCTATGATGAGTATGCGGTGGAGGAGGCGCTTCGTTTACGAGAGGCAGGAGGCGGGAAGGTCACCGTCCTTTCGGTAGGAACTGAGGAGTCGCTGGCTATTTTGAAAAAATGTCTGGCGATGGGAGCTGATGAAGCTTTTCTCGTGAAGGATAACACTCCTGAAACCTACGATGGGTTGAGAATGGCGAAGATTATCGCCCGTGCTTTAGAGAAAAAGTTTTCCGACTATAGTCTTCTTCTGTTCGGAAAACAATCCATGGGCACTGACAATGCCCAGGTGCCTTCTATGGTTGCCGAATTACTCGGCTTGCCTCAAGTTAACGTAGTGACAAAGCTGGAGATAGAAGGGACGAAGGGCACTGCTCATCGAGAGATTGAGGGCGCCTTAGAGAAAGTCTCATTTTCTTTACCTGCAGTTATCAGCGCTCAGAAAGGATTGAATGAGCCTCGCTATGAAACATTAAAAGGAATAATGATGGCCAAAAAGAAGGAAATTCCAATCCTTTCTTTTGAAGACCTGAATCTGAAGGAAGAAGACATTGTTCCCCTTTTGGAGGTGGCCAAGATGGAAAGTCCGCCTCCAAGACAGGCAGGAAAAATCATAGAGGAGGAACCTGATAAAGCCGCAAAGAAAATGGTGGAATTTTTGCACAACGAAGCCAAGGTTATCTAAGAGGAGGGATAAAATGATTTTAATTTTTATAGAAGTGAGAGAGGGTAAAGTCAAAAAATCTTCCTTGGAGGCACTTTCAGAAGGGAAAAGAAGAGCAGATGATCTAAACACAGAGGCAAATGCTGTTCTTGTCGGCCACAATTTGGAGAGTCTCGCTCACGAAGTTTTGCCATATGCGGCCTCAAAGGTTTATGTTGTGGAGAATTCTCTCCTCAGCCATTATTCTGCCGCGGGTTTTTCTCAGGCTCTTTTTTCCTTAGTGGAGGATATAAAGCCAGATGTTATCCTCTTTTCCGCAAGCTCGATGGGCAAAGATTTGGCTCCTCGTCTGGCCGCCAAGCTGGGAGTGGGCTTGGCTTCTGACTGCACCAGAACGATTGCGAAAGACGGGAAATTGGAGGTCGTCCGTCCCATCTTTGCTGGCAAAGCCTTTGTAACCCTGAGTTTTAAATCTTCACCAATAATGGCTACGCTCAGGCCAAATGTTTTTCCTCTTGGAGAACCAGGAGAGAAAAAGGGGGAAGTGATTAGAAAAGAGGTGATTATTCCTGAAGATCAGATAAAAGCTCCAGCACTCGAGATCCTGAGAGAGAAAGGAGCAGAGATTGATGTGACCGAGGCTGAAATTGTGGTTTCAGGAGGAAGAGGGATGAAAGGATCAGATAATTTTGATCTTCTTAGGGATCTCGTTTCTCTCCTTCCTCATTCAGCTGTGGGAGCATCCCGCTCTGCAGTAGATGCTGACTGGATAGATCATCAGCATCAGGTCGGCCAAACTGGGAAAACCGTTTCTCCTAATCTTTATATAGCCTTTGGAATTTCGGGGGCCATCCAGCATTTGGCAGGGATGTCTTCCTCAAAATTCATCGTAGCTGTTAACAAAGATTCTGAAGCCTCTATTTTTAAAGTTGCCGATTTCGGAGTTGTCGGCGATTTGTTTCAGGTTATTCCTTACTTAAAGGAAGAATTAAAAAAGATTACTTCAGAATAAGGATTAAGCTTTGTCTCAAAGTTACCTTATTATCTGTGATTGCGAGGAGCGCAGCGACGCGGCAACCTCGACTCGTGAATAATCCAGGCTAGTTAAATTACCACGCTGAGCTCGCAACGGCGGATTGCCAATCTTCCTCCGGTCGCTCGCAATGGCAATTTTTTTATGAGATTGACTTCGCCCCTACGGGGCTCGCAATGACAAGTGACGCAATCTTCTGCGCTACTCTCAATGACAATTACAAGTAGTTTATTTTTTCATTGCCAAAAACCGCTATTTATGCTTAAATTGAATCGAATAAAATTATGAAATATTCACAATTACCGTTTCAAGAAAGGAGGCCATTATGAAGAGACTTCCTTATGTGCTTTTAATCCTAGCCATGCTGACCACAGTTATCTTCTACCAGGTAGCTACCATTAAAGCTCAGGAGGCTGGGGCTGTAGAAGTGGCAGAAGCTGTCATCTGTCGGGATGTAGTCGACCGGGAACCCATAGATGTCGGAGACAGCTTTGAGGTTTCGGTAGCTAAGCTCTACTGCTTTACAAAGATTGTCGGGGCTCAAGAACCCATTGAGATCGCCCATGTCTGGTATTACGGAGATGTCGAGAGGGCAAGGGTAAATCTCTCAGTAGAAGCCGCTAGCTGGCGCACCTGGACCTCAAAAACAATCCAAGCTCATGAGATTGGAGACTGGCATGTGGATATAATCGGCCCAGACGATGAGGTGTTGGAGACAGTGGAGTTCGAAATCACTCCGTAAAAAAGGGGAGTTGATTAGAAGCTAGTTCGTACCTAATACAAACGCAGTTATCATCGTTACGTTGTCATGGCGAGCGACCCAAGGGAGCGTGGCCATCCGCCTTTGCGAGCGCAGGGTGGCAATCACTCCTGTTCTTGTATCATTGCGAGCGCAGGGTGGCAATCTCATAGGAATAAATAACTCCTTTTTATGAGATTGCTTCGTCGTTTCGTTCCCCGCAATGACTTTCTATTTAATGCGTTTGTATTGATATCGCTTGCCGAGGTGTTATCTTTCAGGCGAGACTGAGGGCAAGTGCGGGATTGACACAGGTCATCAGATAATAAGTGTGTAAATAAGGGGCTGGGGTATCTTTATCCAAGATAAAACCTGGCTCATCCGTTGCAAATATCTCAAAGATTTTTAGGAAACTAACAGCCTCTTTTTTTTCTAAAAGAGTTCTTCTTCCCCTTTTATTATATCAAGGAGGAGCTGGTTCGTTTCAGAGCGGCTTTCTCCCACACTTGTTACATAAATCGCAGGTTCATCAACGACGGGACATTTGGTTTCGCAAATTCCGCAACCGATACAGAGGTCTGTATTAATGACCGGAGCTACTGGAGTTCTTATGGTTCCATCAGGAAGCTTAACCTCTATTTTCACAAGCTTTATTGCTTTTGGAGAGGTGGGGCAGTGCTCCTCGCAGACGATACAGGGAGTGCCCAAGTTATAGGGAATGCAGGTATTTTTGTTGACCCAAGCTAACCCAATCTTGATTTTCATTTTTTCTTCTACGGTGAGTTCTTTTATAGCTCCTGTAGGGCAAACCTGAGAGCAGAGAGAGCAGTAATATTCACAATAGCCAATCTTAGGGACAAGAACAGGAGTCCAGATTCCTTCTGGCCCGGCTTCGGCAAGTGCCGGCTGGAGGCCATTGGTAGGACAGGCCTTCATGCATTCGCCGCATTTGACGCATTTTTGAAGAAACTTCTTCTCGGGAAGAGCTCCTGGAGGTCTGATCAGCTTGGGAGAAGCTCGCCTCGTAGAAGGAGAGAGACGGAAAAAAGGAATAGCTGCCATCCCTAAGAGGGATGTAAAAATAAGCTTCCTCCTTGAGAGATCGACGCGTACGATTTCTTCAGGCGTGGATTTCACGGGAAAGCCAACGGCGCTGGTGGGACATATGGCACTGCACGTATAACAATATATACATTCGGAACTTTTCCAATCTTCTTCGGGATAGGGCCTTGCTTGAGTCTGGCAGTGAATGGTGCAAAGCCAGCAATCGATACATTTTTGAGGGTCTATTTTAAGCTTCATGACATTCCATCGTGAGATGAGTCCGAGCAAAGCTCCCAAGGGGCAGAGGTAGCGGCACCAGTATCTTTCTCTGGATAGGTTAAGAAGCAAGATGCCGATGAAAAGCACTCCCAGGAAAAAGCCCTGGCGAAATACGGAATTGACTGCTAAGTTCTCGAAGAATTGAAAAAGGCTATCAGCCAAGGAAGAGGTGTTTATTTGATAAAGAACGCCAATAAAAGCAGAAAATCCATGGTTTATGGCGGGGAGGATGCTTGCTGCAAAGGAACGATAGAGTAAAGAAAGGGGGTCGAATATTCCCACCAGGTTCAGGGAGAAAAGGGTGCCCACAAGAATAAATAGCAGTAGATAATATTTCCAGGCTGTCCGGTTGTCGCCGTTTTTCTTGGGCTTCAGGAGCTTAGATTTTTTGAAGATAAAAGAGAAAAATTGATGGATGGAACCCAGAGGGCACACCCAGCCACAAGCAACTCGTCCCAGGACAAACGTGAGCACGATGGTCAAAGCCGCAAGAGCAAAGGAAACAAAAAAGGCTCGTGAAGCGATTAAAGTTGCTATGGCTAGAAGAGGATCAAAATGAAAAAAAATTTCTACATGCCCGATATAATCTTCTCCAGGAAAATGAGTTACCAACAATAGATAGAAAAAGAGGATAAAGAAGATCGATTGACTGAGGATTCGGGCAGCTTGGATAACTCTGTATTTTTTAGAGCGTTCTTTTTTCAATTATTAACTTCTCCAAGTCGATTTCTCCAAATCCTTTTTGGTGGGCCACTCGAAGATAGGGCAACTCTTGAGGTCTTAGATCAAAAAAGGTGGCGCCTGCTGCGTCAACAGCCACATAATCCACTCCTGCTACAACCGTTTTGTAGAGCTTTGTATCTGAGACTCGGCCTCCTTGAGGGCCGTTCCTGATGAGTATTCGGTAGCCGTCTAAGACTGTCAGGCAAGGCTTAAAGAAGGCAGCCAAATCTATCATAACCTGGTCAAGCTTTTGGTGGAGCTGGTTGCGGTTTCCTCCAATTGCCCCTAACCAGTTTTTCATGCCCATGGTCAGCCTTGACAGGCTGTGGGTTTTGGCAATCGGCACGTTTATTATTTTGTCTGCTTCGACAAAATCCGTATAGACTTCCCATTCTTTAAGCCATTCTCCTTTTAGCGCCATTTTTTTCAAGCGATGCGGATTGGGGAAGAGAACCTTCGCTCCTGCTTCTTTTGCAGCTGCCGAAATACCAGAGCGAACATAGGTTCTTCTGGCCGGGTTGCAGGGGTTATCTATAACCTTAACTTCTTTTGCCCCTGCATCGAAGCAGAGTTCGACCAGAGTCTTGACGACTTCAGGATTGGTGCAGGCTGCCAGTTTAGGAGGCCTGTCCCAGCCAATATTGGGCTTAACGACTACAACATCCCCTCTGGAAACAAAGCGTTTTACTCCTCCTAACGAAGAGAGAGCTTCTCTTGTTATCAAAGCTGGAGAATCGCCCTGAATCCAGGCTAAATCAGGAGGAATTTTCTTTTGAGCCAAAAGAGAAGGATGGAACTTCATCAGAAGGCTGCCTACGGCCATATCCTTAATAAAATCTCTTCTCTTCATTGCTATTTTCCTTTCCCTAATGAGTTCACGTATTCTTTTATTCCTTCATAAATTCCCTGGGCAACACGCTGGCGGTATTGAGGACTCTTAAGCCTTTTTTCTTCAGTTGGGTTGCTCAAGTGAGAGATTTCAACGAGAACAGAAGGCATCTCTCCTCCAATAAGAACCCAAAAAGGACCTCCTTTGACACCCAGACTTTTGACGTTGCTGTATTTTTGAGAGAGGCTTTTCACCAGGCTGTTTTGGATACTTTCAGCGAGCTCTTTTGATTCAACAATCTTGCTGTTTTGGACGATTCTCTCGATGATGTCTTTCATGGCGCTTATGTTCTTGGTAGAAGTTGCGTTTTCTCGGGCGGCTGTTTCGATGACAGAAGGATCCTGGCTGAAATTAAGATAGAATGTCTCTATGCCCGAAAGCTTCCGGCTCCGGTTGGCGTTAGCGTGGATGGAGATGAACAGATCTGCCTGTTTTTGGTTGGCTATCACCGTCCTGCTTTCCGGATCAAGATAGATGTCTGATTCCCTGGTCATTATCACTTCGAGGCCCTCTTTTGACTCCAGTATTTTTTTAAGACGCGTGGCAACATCGAGTACTATCTTTTTTTCCCTGAGCCCGCTTTTTCCGACGCAACCAGGATCTTTTCCTCCGTGGCCAGGATCGATGACAACTCTCTGGATTCCCAAGCCTAACTGGCGGATTATGCTTGATCCTGATTTGGCAGGTTGAGCAGGCTGGGGAAGACGAGGGCGTTTGGAGGGAAATATGTCAATGATGATCCTGAACGGGTCGGGGAGGTGCCAGACCCGATAATATGCTTTCTTGAAATCAAGGTCAGCCACAACTCTGACTGTAGAAGATGTCTTTTGAGCAATACGTATTTGTTTGAGGTAGTCATTCTCAACAAGGAATATTTTGCCATGTAAAATGGGATTCAGTTTGGCCTGGTAGATATCAACATAAATTCGATCTGGAGAGAGAAGTTCGCTGAATACGTACTCCCTCAATTTCCCGATATCAACAACGATTCTGGTGTAAGAGGGATGTGTGTGGTAACGAAGGTTATGGATTTCCATTCTTGAGTCAGGATGAGAAGGAAAAGGCAGGAAAATAAGGGAAAAAAAGAGGATTATCCACAACCAGCAGCTTTTGTGCTTTGACATCATTAATCTCTATTAATTCTATAGTGTAACTCGATTATTGTCAACGGAAAGAGACCTCAAGCTCCAAATTTTTTTAGTTTTCCCGCATGGGCTAACATCAATGGCATGGCATAAATTGCTTGGAATCGTCCCAAATAGCCCTGGCTGCACTCTTTTTCGGTAAATCGGCTCACCTTATCAACCAGGGAAGTTTTGGAGAAAAGGAGGAATGGATTGGGGTGCCAGGAATGAGATTTTAAGAGAGAAGGAGTAGAATGATCAGAAGTAACGACCAGGACTTCAGGCTTAAGGGCAAGAAGGCGGGGAATGTAGGTGTCTGATTCTTCAATGGCTTCCTTTTTAGCCTTAAAATTTCCATCTTCTCCCGCAGAATCCGTTTTTTTCACATGGACATAAATAAAGTCATAGTCTTTGTAGTTTTTTTCTAAAGCAGCGAAGAGTTCGGGTAAGCTTTGGCCTGCAGTCAGGACGTCCATCCCTACAAGCCTGGCCAGACCCTTGTACATGGGATAGTTAGCTATGGCGGCTGGTTTTAATTTATAAAGCTCACCCATGCTCGGGAGAGAGGGATGTTTGGAGAATCCCCTTAAAAGGACGGCATTGGCTCTGGGAGAATCTTTCAAGAGATCTATCACCTCATCCATAAAATCATTTACAATTTGGGCAGTTTTTGCGGCTTCTTTGGACAATGCTTGAGCAGGGACTCTGGGTTTGTTGTCCTTTTGAGAGTCTGCATCCGAGAGAGCATCTGAGAGCCCTTCTCCGCTGAATTTGACCACAAAGCGGTGCTCTTTCCCAGGGAAAAGGGTGATTTCTATACCTTCGACACTCTTTAAAGAGCTATTAAGCCTCTGGCACAACTTTTCATTTTCGCTGGTGGGGATCCTGCCTGCTCTTCTGTCAATAATAAGATTGTCTCTCAAAGTCGCAAAATTTCCCCTGGCCACCAGATCATTTTTCGCTACCTCTACGCCAGATCCGAGAGCTTCCAGGATTCCGCGGCCCAGGAGATATTTCAAGGGATTGTAACCAAAGAGAGAGAGGTGGGCCGGTCCGCTCCCAGGGGTGATACCCATGAAAACCGGGTCAGCTAAACCACAAACGCTTTTTGCGGCAAGACGGTCTAGATTCGGTGTGTGAGCAGCTTCAAGTTCTGTTTCCCCCTGAATAGGTAGTCCACCCAAACCATCCAGAACCAAAAGAATGATTTTTGAAGCTGTTTTTGTGCTTATTTCTCGAACAATCTTTTCCCAGTCCATAGTCAAAACAACTATAAAATAATAGAGAATTGAAGTCAATTTTCTTTCTATTTTTCACGTTTCTTTAATTGCGTTTACAATCCATTGTTCCTCTGCTAAAATCGGAACATGAAGAAGGTCGTTGTCCTTGATTTTGGTTCCCAATACACACAGCTAATCACCAGGAAAGTAAGGGAATTAGGAGTTTTTTCTGAGATTTTCCCCTTCAGCATTCCTCTTTCCAGAATCAAAGGAGAAAATCCCGCTGCTTTAATCCTCTCTGGAGGTCCTCAGAGTGTTTATGGTGAAGAGGCTCCTCTTGCTTCCAGAGAGATTTTCGAGATGGGGATTCCTGTTCTGGGCATTTGCTACGGATTGCAGCTTATGGCTTATCTTTTGGGAGGAAAAGTGGCCTCTTCCAAGAAAAGAGAATACGGGTTTGCTTCTTTGAGGGTAACAGATAGAGGGGGATTGCTCTCCAGGATCAAAGACAACGGGCAGGTCTGGATGAGTCATGGGGATAGAGTGGAGGCAGTTCCACCCGGCTTTATCGTGTCTGGGAAGACCTCTCATTGTGATGTGGCTGTTATGGAAGAGAGAGAAAGAAAGTTTTTTGGCGTCCAGTTCCATCCAGAGGTCGTTCATACTGAACAGGGAAAAAAGATCTTGTCTAACTTTCTTTTTTCTATTTCCGGGTTGAAGCCTGAATGGAGAATGGGTTCTTTCGTTGCCCAAAAAGTGGAGGAAATCCGGAGGTCTGTAAAAGAAAAGAAAGTTATCTGTGGGCTCAGCGGTGGAGTCGATTCTCTGGCCACGGCGCTGATCGTCCATAAGGCTGTAAAGGATAATCTTTTCTGTATATTTGTTGATAATGGGCTTTTGAGAAAAGGGCAATACGAGGAATTGATGAAAAAATTCAGGAGTAAATTGGCCCTTAACGTCATCGGCGTTGACGCTTCCCAATTTTTTCTTGAAGGGCTGAAGAAAGTGACGTCCCCGGAGAGGAAGAGAAAAGTCATCGGGGAGAAGTTTATCCGCATTTTTGAAGAAGAAGCGGATAAAATAGGAGAAGCGGAGTTCCTGGCCCAAGGCACTATTTATCCTGATGTGATTGAAAGCAATCCTGTCAAAGGCCCTTCCTCTTCCATTAAATCTCACCATAACGTGGGGGGATTGCCCAGCCAGTTGAAGTTTAAGCTTATTGAGCCTCTCCGAGAACTTTTTAAAGATGAGGTGAGGGATGTAGCTTCGGAGCTGGGGGTGGACGGGGAATTTATTCACCAACACCCTTTTCCAGGCCCAGGTCTAGCAGTAAGGATCGTAGGGGAAGTTACTCGAGAGAGGATTAAGCTTTTAAGGGAAGCTGACGAAATTCTCCTCCAGGAAGTAAAAAAGGCAAATATTTACCATGAGTTATGGCAGGCGTTTGTTGTTTTGCTCCCTGTTAAATCAGTCGGAGTCATGGGAGACCGGCGGACTTACCAGAGTGTTGTTGTCATCCGCCTCGTCCAGAGTGTGGACGGGATGACGGCTGATTGGTATCCTGCTTGTCCGGAACTCCTGTCGCGCATATCGAATCGGATTGTTAACGAAGTTGAGGGTGTCAACCGTGTGGTTTATGATATTACAAGCAAGCCGCCAGGAACAATAGAATGGGAATGATAGAAAATGGAGCTTACGTTTATTCATCTGCATAACCATTCAGAATTTAGCATTCTGGATGGTGCCTTCAAAACCGCATCTTTGGTGGAAGTTGCCTATAAGAACAATATGCCTGCCGTTGCCCTGACCGACCATGGAAATATTTTTGGTGCGGTAAGCTTTTTCAAACAGGCAAAGGAGAAGGGGATAAAACCGATTCTGGGCTGTGAAGTCTATGTTGCTCCTAAAAGCCGAATTATCAAAAAGCCTGAAGGGAAAGGACCGAACCATTTTCATCTGGTTTTGCTTGTTAAAGATGAAAATGGGTATGAAAATCTATGTCATCTTATCACCAAGAGCTATTTGGAGGGTTTCTACTACAGACCCCGAATCGATAAAGAGCTTTTAGCTCAACATAGCGAGGGCTTGGTCGCGCTTTCTGGGTGCTTAAAAGGAGAGATTGGCCACGCTTTGGAATTAGGCCTGGAGGAGAAAGCAGAAGAGGCGGCCCTTGAGTATGCCTCCATCTTGCCCAAGGGTGATTTTTACATCGAGATTCAGGACCATGGCCTGGAGGAACAGAAGAAAATTAATCCTTTACTCCTCAACCTCTCTCGAAAACTCAATATCCCTTTAGTTGCCACGAATGATGTGCACTATCTATCAAAAGATGACGCCGAGAGCCAAGACATTCTCCTCTGCGTTCAGACCAACAGAAGGGTGACAGAGCAGGATAGAATTCGTTTCGGCAGCGATCAATTCTATTTTAAATCGAGCGAAGAAATGATAGATCTCTTTTGCGCAATCCCTGAAGCCATCCAGAATACAGCCAAGATCGCAGCGAAGTGCAATTTCGAATTCCCTCTTTCCGGGTATTTCTTGCCGCAATTCAAGGCGCCGGAGGGAACATCCCTGGGTGAATATTTTGATAGAGTGGTTAAGGAAGGATTCAAGAGTCAGATAGAGACCATAACCAAGGGGAAGAAAAAGGATGAGATCGCACACCTTGTTGAAGAGTACGAGGAGAGACTGGAAAATGAGGTAAAGCTCATTAAGGAAATGGGCTTCGAAGGGTATTTTTTGATTGTCTGGGATCTCATTAAGATGGCCAAAGACAGCAATATTCCTGTGGGACCGGGAAGGGGTTCGGCTGCAGGGAGCCTGCTTGCCTATTGTCTAGGAATAACAGATGTCGACCCCCTGGAATACGACCTTTTGTTTGAGAGATTTCTCAACCCGGATCGAATCAGCCTGCCTGATATAGATATTGATTTCTGCGGAAGAAGAAGGGATGAAGTTCTCGATTATGTCAAAGAAAAATATGGCGGTGAGACAAACGTCTGCCAGATCATTACCTTTGGGACTATGGCTGCTCGTCAGTCGGTCAGGGATGTGGGGAGGGCTCTTGAGGTCCCGCTTCCCGAAGTGGATAAGATTGCCAAAATGATTCCTCCTTTCGGTCCAGATGCCACTATCGAGGGAGCATTAAAAAAGATTCCCCAGTTGAAGGAACTGAGGGACAAAGATGCCAAGATCGCCCACCTCCTTTCTGTGGCACAAAAATTAGAGGGACAGGTTCGCCATCCCTCCATTCATGCCGCGGGAATCGTCATCGCCCCGAAACCGCTGGTGGAGTTTATGCCGCTTTACCAATCCGTCAAGGGTGAGATTACCACCCAATTTCCTATGCAGGATATCGAAGCAATCGGCCTGCTCAAAATGGACTTGCTCGGGCTTCGCAACCTGACTGTTATTCAAGATACGGTTGAGCTTGTCAAAAAAGAAACAGGCGAAATGATAGACATGAAGAATATTCCCCTGGATGATAAGAAAACTTTTGAGGTCTTCAGATCAGGCAATACAGATGGTGTCTTTCAGTTTGAAAGCTCGGGAATGAAGGATCTGCTCCGCAATTTTAAGCCTGAAAGCTTTCCCGATCTGATTGCTTTGAATGCCCTCTACCGACCGGGCCCCCTAAAGAGCGGAATGACAGATGAATTTATAAAATGCAAAAACCACCCTGAGCGAATTAGCTATGAATGCGCGGAGTTCGAACCTATCTTGAAAGAGACTCAAGGCATCATTGTCTATCAGGAGCAGGTGATGAAAATTGCCACCGAGTTGGCAGGATTTTCTATGGCTGAAGCCGATATCCTGCGCAAGGCTATGGGGAAAAAAGTTACGGGCATGATGAAAGCCCAAAAGCAGAGATTTGTCCAGGGAGCGAAGAAGAAAGGCCTGAGCCAGGCTAAAGCAAATAAGATCTTCGATCAGATAAATTATTTTGCAGGCTACGGGTTTAATAAATCCCACAGCACAGCCTATGCCTATTTGGCCTACCGCACCGCTTATCTAAAGGCCCATTATCCTTCCCATTTTCTGGCGGCTCTCTTGACTTCAGAAGCCGAGAGAGGGGTAACCTCTCAGGTTGCCAGGTACATCAATGAATGTGAAGCACTGGGAATAAAGGTTCTCCCCCCTGATATTAACGAAAGCGATTTCAATTTTACCGTCGTTAAGGGAGATATACGCTTTGGCCTTTCAGCCGTAAAAAATGTCGGGGAAGGATCGGTCCGGGCTCTTATACGGGCGAGAGAGAAGAGAGGAAAATTTACTTCACTCTTTGACATCTGTGAGGTGGCAGATTCCAAAGTCTTAAACCGCAAGGTAATCGAGAGTTTAATAAAGGCAGGAGCTCTAGATTCATTAGGATGGCGAAGATCACAGATGTTTCATCTCGTAGATAAAGTGATTGAGTATGCTCATGAAATGCAGGAAATTAAATCTTCAAAACAGAGTTTCCTGTTTGGCTCAGGACAAATCGAGCCTCCCCCCATTCCTCCTGAGGTGGAGGAGATGCCAGAATGGGATGAATCTCTTACTCTCTCCTATGAGAAAGATGCTTTAGGATTATATATCACGGGTCATCCTCTGGCCAAATTCGGGAAGCAATTAAAGAGGCTTATTTCCCAGCCTATAAGCCAGCTGGATGAGGAAAAAGATTTTAACAGCGAAATAAGAGTTGCAGGAATCATATCTTCCCTTAAACCCCTTAAAACTAGGAAGGATGAGAGAATGGCCACCTTTATCCTGGAAGATCTGAGTGGCCGGATTGAAGTCGTTGTCTTTCCCGATAGCTACAAAAGATATTATGACTACCTAAGAGAGGACCAGCTAGTCTGGGTTAAGGGGAAGTTTTTAGGAGAAGGAGAAAGCCAGAGGATCCATCTTCTCCAAGTTATGCCCTTAGTTGAAGCCTTCCAAAAACAGGCGAAAAGAATAATCCTGAGGGTTTTTCTTCCTGGCATCGAGGAGTCAGTATTTGAAGAATTGAAGGGTATGCTGGACGAGAATCGAGGAGAGTGTCCGGTGTTTTTTGAGCTTGAAACTCCTCATTCCTACCGAATGGTGGTTCAGTCTATGGATGTCCAAGGCATCTCTCTCTCAGAAGATATAACGACAAGAATCGAAAGCCTGTTAGGGGAAGACTCTGTGTTTATTGAATATTAGTGGAGTCTGACCCCAATAAAGAAATGATCCCGATGAAGAAAAAGCATATTCTGGAAAAAGTTTACGATCCTAAACCTGTTGAGGAAAAATGGTCGAAATTCTGGATCGATGAAGGCTTGTTTGTTCCTCGGGTTCCTTCGTCCAAGAAGAAATTTTCTATGGTCCTTCCCCCTCCAAATGTCACAGGCTCTCTTCATATAGGACATGCCCTATGCTTCACCCTGCCTGATATCATTGTTCGTTGGCGCAGGATGCAGGGATACAACACTCTCTGGCTTCCCGGAACAGATCATGCCAGCATCGCTGTTCACAATGTGATTGAAAAGAGTCTGGCTGAGAAAGGGCTGACGCGGGAGGAAGTCGGTCGAGAAGAATTTCTGAAAATGGCCTGGGACTGGAAGGAGAAATATGGCGGGATCATCACCCACCAGCTGAAGAGACTTGGAACTTCTTTAGACTGGACAAGAGAAAGATTTACCCTGGATGAGGGCTTCTCCAAGGCGGTAAGGAACGTTTTTATCGAACTCTATAATGAGGGTCTTATCTATAGAGACTATTACTTGGTTAACCGCTGCCCCCATTGTGGAACCGTTCTTTCAGATATCGAAATTGAACACAAGGAGCGAAAGGCGAAACTCTACTACATCAAGTATCCCCTCTTGAATTCTGAAGAGAGTATTACGGTTGCCACCACACGTCCCGAGACTATGCTTGGCGACACCGCGGTCGCTGTTCACCCTGATGATGAGCGCTATTCGAAGTATCAGAAGAGGAAAATCCTTCTTCCCCTAGTAAACAGAGAGATTCCTATTATTACAGACGAGCGAGTTGAGAGAGAATTCGGGACAGGAGCAGTCAAAGTGACTCCAGCCCATGATCCATTCGATTTTGAATTAGGAAAACGCCACAATCTTGAGCAGGTTATCGTGATTGATGGTTCAGGCATGATGGCTGAAGCGGCTGGAGAAGAATTTAAAGGGTTAGACAGGTTTGAATGTCGAGAGAAAGTGATAGCAAAGCTTAAAGAGATGGGATTGCTCGAAAAGACGGAAGATTACGAGCATGCTATAGGTCATTGCTACCGCTGTCAGACCATTATTGAGCCTCATCTTTCTTGGCAGTGGTTTGTTCGCGTGAAGCCTTTAGCCGAAGAAGCTATCAGAGTGGTTGAGGAAGAGAAAATTAAGTTCATCCCCTCCAACTGGGCCAAGACCTATTTTGAATGGATGTACAACATTCATGACTGGTGTATATCACGTCAACTCTGGTGGGGACACAGAATACCTGCCTGGTATTGCCAGGAATGCGAGCAGGTGATGGTTTCGGAGGAAGCCCCTGCAAAGTGTGAAAAATGCCCGAGTTCGGAGTTCGTTCAGGATGAAGATGTTCTTGATACATGGTTTAGCTCTGCCCTTTGGCCTTTTGTGACTATGGGTTGGCCCGAAAAAACAGAGGATTTTAAGACTTTTTATCCCACAGATCTTATGTCAACAGGGTTTGATATCATTTTTTTCTGGGTTGCCCGGATGATTATGATGGGGCTTAAATTCGCCGGAGATATCCCTTTCCGCCATGTTTTTATAAACGGCCTGGTCAGAGATGTTAAAAGACGAAAAATGAGCAAATCAGAGGGCAATATTATTGATCCCCTTGAAATGATCGATAAATACGGCACAGATGCTTTGAGATTCACCCTGGCTGCCCTAGCCATCCCAGGCATGGATCTCTCTCTTGCTGAAGAGAGGATGGTAGGCTATCAGGCATTTGCCAACAAAATCTGGAATGCGTCCCGCTTTGTTCTGATGAACATCCAAGGAGAGGAATTTTGCCTGAAAGAAGAGGAATTAACTCTGGCTGACAGGTGGATCCGCAGCAGATTAGTCGGGATTATTGAAGAGTTGAATGATGCCTTAGAAAACTATAAGTTTTATGAGGCGGCCGATAAAATCTATCATTTTGTATGGCATGAATTTTGTGATTGGTATATCGAGCTGGTCAAGCCGAGTCTTAAACAAGGGAACAAAACGTCAGAAGCCGTCCTGGTTGATACATTAGACCAGATACTGAGGCTTCTTCATCCGTTTATGCCCTTCATTACCGAAGAAATCTGGCACCATATCCCTTCCTCCGAGAAATCTTTGGTAGTGACATCCTTCCCTCAAGCAAGAAAGGATCTAAAAGATGAGGAGGCGGATAGAGAGATGAAATTCCTCCAGGAGGCGATAGTCGGGATCAGAACCATAAGAGCAGAGAACAGGATTCCTCCTAAGAAAAAAGTTGATCTTTATGTGAAAGTGAAGGATGAGAGAAAAGTGGGGAAAAAAACAGAGGCAGAAATCATTCGCCATAACAAGGAGTACATTCAGGCTCTAGCTAATATTCGCCAGGTTGAAATTTTGGATCATTTTCCGCAGCAAAAGAAGTTCTTAAAAGGTATTGCTGGTTCTTGGGAGATAGCTATTCCCATCGAGGAGGGGGTCTTCAATTTAAATCAGGAGAAACAGAGGCTTGAGAAAGAACTTTCGAAGATTATGTTGGAAATAGAAAAAATAGAATCCAGACTTAAAAACACCAATTTCCTTAACCGTGCTCCAAAAGAAGTCATTAAAGAAACAAAGGGAAAGCTTCGGGATCTTCGGGACAAAAAAACAAAGCTGGAAGAAAGCCTCAAGCATATTCTCTCCCTAATTTAATGCTTTGTCCCAAAGTGACGCGATTATAATTATATGTCATTACGAGCGACCGCAAGGAGCGTGGCAATCTCATACAATAAATTGTCATTACGAGGAGCGCAGCGACGCGGCAATCCCAATTTTTTCTCGTGAGATTGCACACCACTTTTTACCATGGAGATTGGAGCTAAAATAAACCGGATTAAAAGTTGTTCTTCTACTAACGACCTAGCTAAAGAAATGGCCCTTTCTGGAGAAGAGGAAGGGACTGTTGTTATCTCTGGTGAGCAGACAAAGGGGAGGGGGATGAAAGGAAGGAAATGGTACTCAGTCAGAAAAAAAGGGATTTATCTCTCTGTAATTCTCCGTCCCCCCCACTCCAACATTTCCCTTCTTCCCCTTGTAGCCGGATTGGCTGTCACTGATGCCGTTTTTGATTCAGTCGGTCTCAGGATCAAGCTGAGATGGCCAAACGATTTAATATGGGGGAAGAAAAAATTGGGGGGCATTCTCTGCGAGGGTGGCTTTTTAGGAGACCGAATCAACTATGCTATCCTGGGGATAGGTCTGAATGTGAACCATGGGAGGGGCGATTTCCCTGAAGAAATTCGCCATCAAGCCACTTCCCTTAAGCTTATATCAAAGGAAGATATGGATGAGAATATCGTGCTTAAAAACCTTTGGCCTGCTTTAAATCATTGGTACGGTCGATTCTTACAGGATGAGAAGGACAAAATTGCCTGCCATTTCCAAGAAAACTCGATTCTGCCCCTTGGAAAGGAAATAACTCTGGTCACCGAAAGCGGGGAAGTGTCTGGAATTTACAGAGGGATTCACTCTCAAGGGAGCTTGATCCTGGAGAGTCGAGGAAAGAGAAAGTCTTTTTTTTCAGCAGAGATAAAGACAATGAAAAAGTGAGCATCTTATTGTCAATGATGGAAGAAAAAACCATTGATCAGGCTGGGTGTTTCGAAAACACGCGGGATTTCCCCAGCGAGGAAACCCCGCTCGGATACAGGCTTCGCTCTCCTCTCCTGCCGTCGAGGAACCATGCCCGCTCAGCCTTGCTCACGGTTTTCTCAATCACCCAGCCTGATCTTTGTTTATTCCCTGGAGATGCTTCCAGTGCGAAATAATAAAAAGGAGGAATGAGATGATTTTAGCCATAGATATAGGTAACACCAACATCGGTGTGGGAATATTTCAGGAGAAGGAATTAATCAAGAATTGGAAGATCAGGACAGAAAGGGAGAAAACTTGTGATGAATACGAGATTGTATTATTAAACCTGCTTTCCTTATCAGGGATGAATGCGGAGGATATAAAATCCGTTGTTCTCTCCAGTGTTGTTCCTCCCCTGACGCCGGTCTTTCAAGATTTAAGCCAGAGTCTATTCAGGATTAAACCTCTTGTAGTCGGACCAGGATTGAAGACAGGAATGGCTATTCTTTATGAAAATCCCCTGGAGGTTGGAGCGGATAGAGTAGTTGCTGCTGTTGCAGCCTTTGAGAAGCATGGGGGCCCCTGCATTGTGGTTGATTTCGGAACCGCCACGACCTTTGACGCTGTCTCCTCTAAAGGGGAGTATTTAGGTGGGGCGATAGCTCCGGGAATTCAGATTTCCGCCGAGGCCCTTTACCTTAAAACGGCCAAGTTGCCCCACATAGAAATAAAAAAACCCCGCAAAGCGATAGGCAGAACGACTGTCTCCAGCATGCAATCGGGTCTTTATTTTGGTTATGTCGGCCTGGTCTCCAATATTATTGAAGAGATAAAAAGAGAATTAGGAACGCAAGCCAGCGTTATCTCTACTGGAGGCTTTGCCGCCCAAATCAGCCATGAGGTCAATTCCATAGATTTTCACGAGCCCTATCTTGCTTTAGAGGGACTGAGGATCCTTCATGAAAGAAGCCAAGAGTAAATATTTCCAGTCTATCGCCCTTCATTTTTTCAAGCACCGTGGGGCTCCCTTTTTCCTCTCTTCCAAAGAGCTCGATTATATTGCGAGATGGGAAGAGATGGAAATTCCTCTCCATGTTGTTTTGGAAGGGATCGAGAGATCTATCGAGATTTACAAGAGAAAACCAGGGAGAAAGGCTAAAATTCGATCTCTTGTTTTCTGCGACCTCCAAGTATTAAAAGCCTTTGAACAGGATAGAGAAAGGAAAGTAGGGCACAAAAAAAGGATAGTGGAAAGACATGAGAAAAGAGATCGAGCCAAGGCTGAGATTGAAAGATTTTTGGAAAAAATCCCTCACCAGATAAACTATTTACAGGAGGCTTATTCTCTGGCTCAAGAAGTGCTTTCTCAAAGTCATTTTGATGAAGAAAAGCTGGAGCGAATAGAAGGAAAAATCGAGGAGCTTCTCTGGAAGAATTCTTTGGATGAAGAGAAAGAGAGGGTGAAAAGAAGGATTGCGAAAGATTATAAATCCAAAGAAGAAGAGGAATTTGAGAGGATTTTCAAGATAAAATTGGTAAAGGTTTTAAGGGATAAGTACAAAATTCCGTATATCTCTCTATTTTATTATTAGGCTTTGTTATAAAGTTACGTGATGAGAAGTCATTGTGAGGAGCATAGAAGATTCCTTCGCACGTCATTGTGAGGAACGAAGAAGATTCCTTCGCTCTTGGAGGGCTTGCAATGACATACAGCTACAATGACATACAATAAAACGATTTTGGAATAAGGGCTATTAATGAGAAAGGTGATGGAAAACGAGATTATCTCGCTG
>SOIV01000257.1 GCA_004377005.1 Candidatus Aminicenantota bacterium
TATCTTTAGAAGCGAGCGCTATTTTTTCTTTGCCTTCCATTCACCGGAGCCGAAATCACCCATTTGAACCTCGCCCGACATCGTATCTCCTTCGATTTTTCCTGTGTAAGTCATCGTGAATTCTCCTCTGGGAGTTGAGCGAGTTATGGTCCATTCGATTTCGTTTCCTTTTACAGTGCCTTCCGCCGTGACTTCGCCCCTTCGGCCTTGCATAGTCACAGTTAGTTTTTCGCCTTCTTGCTCAAAGTGAACGTCCCGGGTTCTTTCTCCCCGAGGGGTGATGGTTGTCATTTCCCAGTCTCCTGTTACATTTACCTCTTGGGCGCTCAGGGAGACAGCCAGCAGGACCAGAATACAAAATGTGAGAATGGCATATTTCTTGGACATCCTTTTCTCCTTTAATTTTATTTTTTAATTTTCATTATTTAGACGTAAAAATTTTATTTATCTTCCGCAAAAACAATAAAAAGATTAAATCCGCTCTTGTCCTTTTATAATTTTTTTTATCACATTCTGAAGAGAACGGAAAGAGGGGAGTAAGAAAAGGTGCTTAAAATTGAGGAAGGAAGAAAATTCATTCTTTTTTCCCACAATTTTGTTGTTAATCCTACAATTATGTCGGAATTCATTTGACCGCATTTTTTATAACTTATTTGTATTCAATAAATTAAATGTTGGCACGTTTATTGCTTTTATGATTGTCTAATAAATTTAAAGGAGGTTAAAATGATTATGAAAAGAGCATTTGCTCTCGTAGGATCATTATTGATCCTAGGCTTAGGTTTTGCTTTTGCTCAGGAGAAATCCCAGTCAGAAATTCGCAATGAAGTTCGTAGTGAAGCCCAGACGAAAGCTCAAGAGCGTATAAGGAACCGAATCTTGTTTGTCGATGAGAATGGAGACGGAATCTGCGATTTTGCTCGAGACCATGACAATGACGGAATCCCAAATTGTCAGGATCCTGATTGGACAAGACCGCAGGATGGAACCGGATACATGAACAGGAATAAAAATGCTTCTTCTTCCAACCAGTTTGAATACAGAAACAGATACTACAGCGGAAAAGGCTGGAACAAAGCTTCATTCCGGCATAGTATGGCTAATTATGGCAGCGGCATTTTAGGTGCCCGTGCTTGCAAAGGCAAAGGCTCAAAGTCTGGTAGGCGCTGAACTGACGAGGAGAGGTTTCCTCTCCTCTTCCAGCGAGGGAAAAGGAGAAAGGCTCCTTTTCCCTCTTTAAAGGAGGAAAGGATGAGAAGACTTAGTATTTGCCTTTTTTCGATATTGTTTCTGAGTGTAAGCTTAAAGGCGGATAGCTTTTCGTTTTCTTTCTTTCAGAATATGGCTGATAATATTTTTCAGAACAGGTATCCTGCACGAGATAAATTATCTCACCTAGGTTTTTATATTGATAAAGATTTTTCAAAGACTTCTGTTTTTACAGAGGGGAGCTATTCCTACCTTTTTGAGAATCCTGGCCTTTCCTATTATCTTCAGGATGTCGGCTTAGATTATATTCATCCGGTTAGCGAGAAGGCAGCTTTTTATTTTTCTTTAATAGGTCAGGGAGTTTTCTATCGATCTGATTATGCGGATTTCAACTCTCTCTCTCTTAATTTCCTGGCAGCTTTTAAGGCTTATCTCAGCCAAACATCGATTTTGAAGTCAAACTATAGCTTGGATTACAGGAGTTTTAGATATTCGCTTTTCGACTTTGTTAGCCACGGCTTGTCTATCTCTTTCGATAAATACTTCCAGACAAGGACGACAATGAAATCAGAAATAAACTGGGGTCTAAAGTGCTTTCTCCATCCCTATTCCTCCCAAGAAGTTATTCTGGTTGAGGATAGCGGGGGCCATCACTCAGGGAGAAGATCTTATCTCTTCGTTCCCAGGACTCAATTTGAGGGACAAAACATTCAGATTCTTTCCTTCACTGGTTTAATTGCCCAGGGCATTGGCGGTAACGTGGGCTTCAATATTTCAGGCATGAAACAGTGGTATCTTTCAGGAGAGAATCCTTTTACTTCTGTCGAAGAGTTTTACATGGTGGAAAATCCTTCTTACGATAGATTTGCTTGGGCAGGTTATCAGTTTGGCGCCCAGATTACGTTGTTGATCCCTTGGAACATTGAGCTCAAAATAGGTTATAATATGGCTAATAAAGAATTTCCTGGAATTGAGAGTATGAATTTAGAAGAGGAACCCTTAGGAATGACAAGGGAAGATAGAAGAAGAACATTTGAAACAAGGTTGGAAAAGAATTTTCCCAGGTTCTCTCTTTTTCTATCCTATGTATACGTTGATAACAATTCAAATGACCCTTTCTTTGATTGGCAAGGCAATTTCTTCTCAGCAGGCATAGAGTGGAATATGTTTTTTGGAGGAAAGAAATGAAGAAAGGATTAAGCCTTTTTATAATGGTCTACCTTTTGGGATTTTGGAGCTTTTCCTCTGACCAAGAGCCCCAGAAGCCTCTTCATTTTTATAATGTTGATACAGAAAAGAAGATAAAAGGGACAATTCAAGAGATAATCATGGAGCCTCGCTATAAAGACTCCTCTCCCTTCTTAATTATTAGGCTTGAGGAGAAAAAGACTCATCAGAAGTTTATTGTGGAGGTCAGTCCGGTCCGATTTTTCACGCACGATTTTCACAAAGGGGAAGAACTTGAAGTGGTCGGTTCCCTCTATTCAAAAGAAGGAAGTCAAAATATTATTGCACGCCAAATGAGATTCAGGGGAGAAATTATTATTCTCAGGGACAAGCATGGCTTCCCGGCTTGGAGGGGAGGCGGTATGAAGCACCAAAAGAGAAGAAAAGGCAAGGAATTTTGAGAAGCAAGAATTTTCTTCTCTTTTTTTCCCTTCCTTTTATAGGGTTAATTGTAATTTTTTTTGTTCTCTCATCTTTGAATAGGACGTATATTAAAAATAAAACAGAAGAATTAGTCAAGGAACAGCTTCAAGCTACGGCTGAAATTTTAAAAGTCAATATATCCTACTTTTTAAGGGATAATTATTCAGCGGATGAGATTTTCGAGTCCTATTCCAGAAAAGAAAACATTTATTACATGGCCCTGCTTAATGAAAAAAAGGAAATTTTAAGCTGGAGTTCTCAGTTTGAAGGGTACCTTCCTCTTTCTCTTCAATCCATAAAAGATGAAGAATCTTGGATAATAGATTCCCCTGCTGGGAAAATATTTAACTATTTTTCTCCCTTTTCTGCCCCAGAAGGAAAAGCATATTTTCTTTACCTAGGCTATTCTCTGAAGAGCTTAGAAGAAATGATTGTCTATTCGCGACGAAATTTCTTTTTTATTTTTGGGCTTATTTCAGTTATCGGTATCATTTTTTTCTTAGGCCTATACCAGCTTCAGAGGCATTATCTGGAGAAAAAAAGAGAGGCAGAAGAAGAAAAAAAAGAAAAAGAACGGTACCGGGAGATTTCCGCTTTCACTTCAGGTGTTGCCCATGAGATTAAAAACCCCTTGAACAGTCTTTCTCTTATTTTTGAGCTTCTTAAAAAAAAAGCTCCACCTTACATTCAACAAGAGGTCGGCGAGGGGAAGGAAGAGATCCAGAAAATTTCTAGAATCATTGACCAGTTTACCTCCTCTTTGAGACCTCTAAAATTAAGCAAAGAAACGTTCCTCCTTGAAGAGGTGGTATCGTCTGTTCGTGAGGCGCTCGTCAAGGAATCAGATAAAGCAGAAGTGGAAATACGCTACTTGGAATCTTCAGCGATAGGCCTGAAAGCGGATAAGGGTTTGATGAGTCAGGCCTTGCATAACCTCCTTAGTAACTCTATTGAAGCCAGTAGCGGCGGTGTGATTTCAATTAAAGCACAGCAAAAGAAAAAAACGGCGATTATAAAGATCGAAGATTCGGGAAGGGGGATAGCTGAAGAAGATAAGCAACATATTTTTGAACCTTTCTTCTCTAGAAAAAAGAAAGGGTTGGGTATCGGTCTCTACCTGACCAAAAAAATAGTGGAGGCCCATGAGGGTAAGATCGAAGTCCAGAGCAAGATAGGACAGGGTACGACTTTTCTTATCCAGATTCCAGGGGGTTGAGATGAGTATAGCAAACATTTTGATTGTGGAGGATGATCCTCTTCAGAGAAGATTGATCAAGGAAAATCTTGAACAAGAGGACTATACTGTTTTTGAATCAGCATCAGGGAAGGAAGCCCTAAATATGATTGATGATCATCCAATAGATATTGCGATCGTTGATTACAAGCTCGACGGGGAGACAGGGATAAGCGTCATTCAAGATATTTTGGAAAAGAATCCTCTTATTACTCCTATTGTGGTCACAGCTTTTGGCAATATAGAAAATGCTGTGGAGGCCATAAAGAAGGGAGCCTACGATTATATCATCAAGCCCATAGATTTTGGTAAATTTCTGTTGGTCATAGCGAGGGCACTGGAAAGACTAAAGCTGAAGAAAGAAATATCAATCCTTCAAAATTCTCTGGAAGATAAATTCAGCTCAAAGAACTTTGTGTTCTCTTCATCAAAGATGGAAGGTGTTGCACTCCTGGTTTCAAAAGCTTCGAAGAGTGATGCTACAGTCTTGATTTCAGGAGAAACTGGGACCGGAAAAGACTTTGTAGCCAAGACAATTCATTTTTCTTCAAAAAGAAAGAATGGACCCTACTTGGTGGTCAACATTCCTTCTCTTCCTGAAACATTGATTGAAAGTGAGCTTTTTGGAGCAGAGAAGGGCTCGTTTACTGGCGCTTTTGAGAGGAAAACAGGAAAGTTTGAGGCGGCATCAGGAGGAACCATTTTTCTGGACGAAATAGGAGATCTTCCCTATCAGCTACAGGTCAAGCTCTTACGCTTCCTTCAGGAGAAAGAATTTTATCGCCTCGGGTCTTCCCAGCCTTTAAAATCTGATGTAAGAATTATAGCAGCTACAAACAAGAATTTAGAGAAATTGATGAAAGAAGAAAAATTCAGACCCGACCTTTATTACCGGCTGAATGTCATCCATATTCATGTCCCTCCTCTCCAGGAGAGAAAGGAAGATATTCCTCCTTTGGTTGATCATTTTATCAGAAAATATAACGAGAGAGAGGGGAAGGAAATCAAGGAAATTTCGGCAGAAGCTATGAACTTTCTCCTTAAATACTCTTTCCCAGGAAACATAAGAGAGCTGGAGAATATAATAGAGAGAGCTATTGTCTTTTGTGAAGGAAGCGTTATTACCTCTGTCGACTTACCCATATTCCTAAAAGATAAGAAAGAGGAAGAATTAACCCAAGAAGGACTTTCCTTAAAAGATAAAGTCAAGCATGTGGAGATTAGAGAAATAAAGAAGGCACTTTTAGAAAGCGGCAAGGTTAAAAGCAATGCTGCCCGCTCTCTAGGGATAACAGAAAGAATTTTAGGTTACAAGATGAAAATTTACAATCTCTTCTCTGATCAAGAGCATCAAAAATAATTATTTAATCCAATTTTCGTTACAGAGTCCCCTTTTTCTTGACAATCCCCTTAGTCTTTAATCTAATATATCCTCAAAGCAAGGAGGTCATTCAATGTTTGTCTGGGTTTTCCATCGTATCAGCGGTCTCCTGCTTATCCTCCTCATTGGAATTAAATTTTTAACATCTTTTTTTCTAATGACGAAAGAGCAAAAGCCAGATTGGGCTCTTGTTCTTCACACCAATCCCTTTATAGACACCCTGCTTATTATTTCTGTAGTCTTTCATGCTTTTTATGGTCTTAGAACGGTTGCAATTGATCTAGGGCTGAGGAAAGAGAAGCTGCTTTTCTGGGTCTCTACTCTACTCAGCCTTGTTTTGAGCGGCCTATTGCTTGCCCTTTACTTTACCAGGAATTACTGAATGATAAGTCAGGACATCCTTGTCGTTGGGGGTGGATTGGCAGGATTAGCTGCAGCATTATCCTGCGATCCTCGCCTTAATGTTGCCGTAGTATCCAAAGTCCATCCTCTTCGCTCCCACTCTGTTGCTGCCCAGGGAGGGATAAACGCTGCCCTGGGAAACAACCCCGAAGGAAGAGACGACAACTGGGAGAAGCATGCCTTCGACACTATCAAGGGAAGTGATTATCTTGCTGATCAGGATATTGCGGAGGTGATGTGCCAGAAGGCAGTTTCAACAATTTATGAACTAGAGTATCTGGGCGTCCCTTTTAGCCGTTTTCCTGGCGGATTTATCGCCCAGAGACCTTTCGGGGGCGCAGGATTTCCCCGGACATGCTATGCAGCTGATAGGACAGGACTAGTCATCCTTCATACTCTTTTCGAACAGTCCATAAAAAAGCAGGTCAAATTTTATAATGAATGGCTGGTGACTAAACTCGTAGTAAAGGATGGAAAGTGTCTGGGAGTTGTCGTCTATGATCTAGCTACAGGTCAAATCATGCCTGTAAAAGCCAGAGCTGTTATTTTTGCAACCGGTGGCTACGGAAGAGTCTATTCAAGGACTACTAATGCTTATATCAATCATGGAAGTGGCATAGGGATAGCTTACAAAGCAGGTGTTCCTCTAAAAGATATGGAATTTGTCCAGTTTCATCCTACATCTCTTCTTGGCAAAAATATTTTGATTACAGAAGGAGCGCGGGGAGAAGGAGGTTACCTGGTCAATAACAAGGGAAAAAGGTTCATGGACGATTATGCTCCCTCGGCCATGGAGCTTGCCCCCAGAGATATCGTCGCCAGAGCTATCCAGACCGAGGTCGATAAGGAAAACGGTTTTGATAAACAGTATATTCATCTTGATTTGAGGCATATAGGAGAAGAAAAAATAAAAAAAAGACTACCTGGCATTCGAGAGATATGTATCAATTTTGCCGGGATTGATCCTGTGGATACGCCCATACCCGTCCAGCCAGCCCAGCATTATTCGATGGGTGGGATTGATGTCAACGAGAAATGTGCCTCGCTTGTGGAAGGATTCTTTGCTGCTGGAGAATGTGCTTGCCTAGGAGTTCACGGTGCTAACCGCCTCGGGGGGAATTCCCTTCTGGATACGGCAGTTTTTGGAAAAATTTCTGGGGATGAAGCCTCGGTTTATGTCAAGGGAAGTGAGGGAACAGAAAGCAGCGAAAAGATTCTCCTCGAGGAAGCATTAGAAGTGAAGGCAAGAATTGAGGAGTGGGAGAAAAGGAGCTCTGGAAAGAGAGTCCATCGTCTGTTGGACAGGTTGAAAGTTGTCATGAGTGAGAGAGTCGGGATTTTCAGAAAAAAGAAGGATTTAACGGAAGCCCTGGCGAAGATCTCTGAGCTCAAAGAAGACTACGAGCGAGTTTATCTTTCTGGAAAATGTCTCCGCTACAGCCAGGAGCTTGTGAATCTCATTGAGTTTGATTCCATGCTGGATTTAGCAGAGGTCATAACCTTGGGTGCTTTAAATAGAGAGGAAACAAGAGGCTCCCATTATCGTCTTGACTTCAAAGAGCGTAATGATAAGGTCTGGCTCAAGCATACTCTGGCTACCTGGAAGGAAGGCAAGCCCCAGATTAGTTATGCAGGAGTAAATATAAGTAAATACAAGCCAGAAGCAAGAAAATACTGAGATGGAATATCTTTTTAAGATCTTCAGGTATGATCCCTTAGAGGACGAGCATCCGTACTTTCAGGACTTTTTCTTCGAAACAAAGGAGAAGAAATCACTCCTGGAAGCCTTGATGGAAATCCGGAATGAGCAGGATTCGACCCTTGCTTTCAGGTATAGCTGTCGAGAAGCTATATGCGGATCGTGCGCCATGGTGTTTAATGGAAATTTTGATTTAGCCTGCCGGATAGAGCTTCAAGCGCTCGAATCTTCCACGATTGTCATAGAACCCCTGCCCAATCTGGAAATCCAGAAAGATTTAGTTGTGGATATGGAACCCTTCTGGGAAGCTCTTTCCCAAATCAAACCCTACCTTTACCCTGATAAGAAAATCCAGGAGGAAGGTCATAGAATAGAAGAGAAGGAGATGGAAAAGATATTCCAGTACATCAACTGCATCATGTGTGGATGTTGTTACAGTGTCTGCCCGGTCGTTTCAAGGGATGAAAGATACCTGGGGGCGGCTGCCCTGGCTAAGCTTTATCGGTTCGTCAAAGACCCCAGGGATAAAAGGCCTTTCTCGCACTTATTAGGCGTTAACACCGAAGGTGGAGTATGGGGATGCGATACAATTTTTAAGTGTAACGAGGTCTGTCCAAAAGAGGTAAGGCCCGCAGACGGCATTGAAGCTTTGAGGAGAAAACTGGTTGTTGAAAAGATAAAACGTATTTTTGGATTTAGACGATGAAGCTTAAACATTCACTTTTCACTCGCCGGCAATTTTTAAACGGCCTTCTTGGAGGCTGGCTGGGAGCTTTGCTGGCTTCCTTTCTGTATCCTGTCATAAAGTTTGTTTTTCCGCCTACGAGGGAGCCGGATCAGGTTATTTTGCCTTTTGCAGACTTTAGGGATATGGAGCCTAATTCAGTTAAAACTTTTTTGTGGGGAACAAAGCCTGGCATTTTAAAAAAGAAGGATGATGGTTCCTATTTGGCTTTTGTCGGTGTTTGCACTCACCTGGATTGCAATGTCAGCTATCTTGCGGACCAGAGGAAGTTTTTCTGTGCCTGTCATGATGGCTGGTATGATGAGAATGGTCGAAACATAGGCGGGCCTCCTCCCAAACCGCTTCGTCGTCTTGTATTATCTATTGAAGGGGAAGACTTAATCATCAAGAGAGAAGGCGGGGAAAGAGTGGAAGACTAATGAAAACTGGAATTCAATCCTGGCTTGATGAGCGTTTTGGGTTTTCAAACATAACCAAATTCTTAAAAGAAAAGACCGTTCCCCAGCACAAACATTCAATCTGGTATTACACAGGAAGCGCCATCCTGCTCTTTTTCACCATTCAGGTCATCACAGGATTTATGCTCGTCTTTTATTATAAGCCCACGCTGGAAGGAGCCAATGAGAGTGTTGCCCGGATAATGACCGAAGTTCCTCTAGGCTGGATTATCCGGTCAGTCCACAGTTGGGCTGCTTCTTTT
>SOIV01000274.1 GCA_004377005.1 Candidatus Aminicenantota bacterium
AATTCAAATTAGCAATAACACAAAAGTTTATTCAGGGAAAAACCTAGCTTTTTGGATAAGAAATAAGTATAGGAAAGTGTTTTTATGGATTATTCCATTTCTCCTCTTGTTTTTCATCATGGGAACAAAAGCTGCAACAGAGGAAGGAAAAATAATAAGAATTGCAGTAGCCAGGTTCTCGCATGAGACCTGCACTTTTTGCCCAAGACCGACAACCGTCGAGGATTGGGAATTCTACGGGCCGCCCACCCGTAATATCCTCAATACAGATAGTGGATACATCGGCGGCTTTAAAACCATTTGTGAGGAGTACGGAGGCATAGAGCTTGTCGGCATCACTTCTCCACGCGGTGCGCGGGGTGGTTCTTCAGGAAGCTGGATTACTCAAGAGGCTTTTGACAGGTACACCGGTCTGATTGCAGCCGACCTGACGAAAGCCGGTCATATCGATGGTGTCTTTCTTTCTCTTCATGGTGCCATGGCTGTAACCGGCATTCTCAAGCCTGAGGCTGAGATTGTGCGAAGGGTGCGGAAAGTGGTCGGTGACATCCCGATCATGGTTACCCTCGACCTCCATGCCAACGAGGATCATGAGCTATCAGATGCGGCTGATGCCGTTTTTATAATTAAAAGATATCCGCATTATGATACAACGCTTCAGGGCGAGCGTGCAGCGCGCGTAATGATCAAGACTGTACGGGGAGACTACAAGCCTGTTATGGCTACAAGAAAACCCGGGGTGATAACACCCAGTGTTTATCAAGGAACAGGAGTATCTCCGGCTATGGAAATAATGGAGCGGGCCCGCAGATTGGAATGTCAGAATCCAGGCACTTATGTCTCTGTTGCCTTCGGGTTTGCCTATGCGGATGTACCTGATGTTGGGGCGACCGTCATGGTCGTCGCCAATAATGACCAGAAGCTGGCAGACAGGATTGCAGATGATATGTCAGATTATATCTGGAGGATGAGAAAAACCTTTGCCGGAAAGAAACTCCCCAAGACCAAAGAAGGCGTATCCTTAGCCATCACAGCCGCCAAAGCAGGTAAAATCCCAGTTGTTATAGCTGACCACAGCGACAGGACAGGCGGCTCTACACACATCCTCGAGGAACTAATCAAACAGGGAGCAAATAATTTCTGCATAGCCACCCTGCGGGACGAGAAGGCCATTGAAATGATACGAGCAAACCACAAAGTTGGAGATACAATCAGCATCGATTTAGGAGGCTATTCTGACAAATTTGCGGGAAATCCCGTCCGGATTGATGGGAAGGTTGAGTTTATTGGTGATTATGGCAGGGGGGCAGTGGTTGTACTCCTCTTCGGGGAAAACAACCGTGTTATCATCACGCCACAGCTTATGCAGGTTACTACCCCTCGAATATTTACGCCTCTCGGCATCAAACTCGATGATCTTGATATAATTATCCTCAAGTCCCGCGTCCACTTCAGAAGAGGCTTTTATGAGACCGGTTTAGCCGGTGCTATATTTGAGGTCGATGCGCCAGGCTGGGGTCCTTCTGACCTGACAACGCTCCCTTACAAGAATATTCCCGGGGATATATACCCCGTATACAAGAAAAACTGATAAAAGTTCATGGCCTGCAATATAACATAAAGAAATTGCTATGATTGTCTTAATTATTCTTGCCATTATTTGTGTAATCATAGGAATTGTTGGCTGTATTATCCCCGGAATTGCGGGACCTCCGTTTAGCTTTGCTTCCTTAATTCTTTTATCTATTGCCAAGCGCTGGGAGCCGTTCAGTGCAAAGTTTTTAATTACAATGGCAGTATTGACAGTCATTGTCACTGGCCTTGACTATTTACTCCCTGCTGCCGGTGCCAAAAAATACGGAGCTTCGAAGTTTGGCTTTTGGGGCGCAATTATAGGAATGATCCTCGGAATTCTTTTTGTTCCTCCCCTGGGAATGATAATTGGAGCCTTCATCGGAGCTATTGCCGGGGAATTGCTGAAAGGCAAGCAAAGCTACAAGGCATTAAAAGCTGGCTGGGGCGTGTTTATGGGCATAATGCTTGGAGTCCTTTTAAAATTGATTGCGACGGGCATAATGACTTTTTATTTCATAAAAGCTATCTTTTAGCTTGGAAATGCAATTGGACTTATCTCCTGAAGAAAACAGGATGTCATGTATAATATTTTTAATTTAAAAAAAAGATTCGCTGGACTGGGGAATTCAAATCCAACAGTCATATGAATTCTATGAAAGGCTTTTTTGGAAAACTTTAGGGAGGAAAAAATGAGAATAAAAGCGTCTAAAAAAAGTTTCCTGTTCATCACCATTGTAGCCATCCTTATTTTTGGCCTGAGCGGGCAATCGCTTGCTGCTAAAAAAATACCGAAAGAAAAAAGGTTTGTTCTTGATTGGCTGAGCCAGCCTCAGGTAGTTGAAAAGTTCGGGAAGATCTCGGATTCCATCTGGTCATACGCTGAGCTCGGGCTTCAAGAGTTTAAATCTTCGAAACTTCTGGCTGATACTTTAGAACAAGCTGGATTTAAAGTCGAACGTGGATTGGCGGGTATGCCTACCTGTTTTGTTGCTTCCTACGGTTCAGGCAAACCTGTAATCGCAATTCTTGGAGAGTTCGATGCCCTTCCCATGATATCCCAGAAAGGAGGGGTTCCTAAACAAGATCCTTTGGTGAAAGGTGCACCCGGACATGGTTGCGGACACAACACCATGGGTACTGCGGGCACGGCTGCAGCCATCGCCGTGAAGCAAGCCCTGGATAAGTACGGATTCCAAGGAACCATAAAATTTTTTGG
>SOIV01000215.1 GCA_004377005.1 Candidatus Aminicenantota bacterium
CTATCTTCGCTGGCTGAGGAGATAGATGAAGAACGGAGCACCCACGACTGCAGTGATGATTCCGATTGGTAGCTCGCCCTGGAGAATAGTGCGGGCCAGAAGATCCGAGTAGAGGAGAACGATTCCACCTGTTAGAGAGGAAAAGAAGAAGAGATGCCTGTGATCAGGCCCGATGAGAATACGAATCCCATGGGGAACAATAAGACCGACAAAACCGATGATTCCGCTGACAGAGACAGATGAAGCAGCGAGGAACGTGGAAATAACCAGGAAGATTTTCCTGACGCTATTAACCGGACAACCCAATGAATGGGCTACATCATCCCCCAAAACCAGGAGGTTCATGTCCTTGGCTAGGCACTGAGCGATGATAAAACAAAGAAAAAAGTAAGGGGCGACAGCAGTTATTTGATTCCAGTCAGAAAGAGCAAAGCTTCCCAGGAGCCAGAAAACAGCCTGCTCGAAGGAGTCTGCTTTTAGGAATATCAGAAAGGACGTAAGAGCTGAGGCAAGAGCCCCGGCGGCAATTCCTGTCAGGAGCAGAGTTTCAACCTTAAAAACACCTTTTCTTTGGGAGAGGAGATAGACAAGAGAGACAATGGCAAATCCTGAGGCAAAGGCAAAAATACTCTGAAGAGAGAAACCGATGATTCGTATGTTTAGTCCAAGATAAATACAGAGGACAGCCCCGAAGGAAGCTCCAGAGGAGACGCCGACAACAAACGGACCAGCCATTGGGTTTTGGAAGTATCCTTGGAGGATTGCCCCGGAAAGCGAGAGGCTAGCTCCTACCAGGAAAGCTAAAAGTGCCCGGGAAAGCCTGAGGTCAATGAAGATTGTCCTAAAGGTGCTATCGTTATTGATGATAAGATTCCATAAATCATTAAAATTCGTCTCAACAGGCCCTTCAAGAAGAGAAATCAAAAAACCCGCAACAAGAAGGATAAGAAGAACAAGGAGAAGCCTGAGTTTTTTCGTCCTTGATTTCAACGCTCTTCCTTAAAAAATTGAGGATGGAGGATTCGAGCCAGTTCTTCAAGAGCATCCATAAGGCGGGGACCTGGCCTGGTGGCGAGGTTTTCATCTAGAAAATAAATTCTGTCTGTTTCAACGGCTTTGATTCCTTTTAGATGAGCTTCATTTTTTATCCAATCTTTGACATTAGAGAATTCTCTTTGTGATTTGGATAAGATGATGATGACTTCAGGGTTATCATGGATGAGTTGTTCTCGATTGTAGTGAAGCCATTTTCTGCGTATGTTTCCGGCAATATTCACTCCCCTGGCTTTTTCGACAAGGTCGTTAAGGAAACTCCCTTTTCCGCAGGTCCAGAGACCAGTGCCATGGATAGAGAGAAAGACTCTTGGCTCATGCTGCACATTTCGAAGCGCTGCCTGAGTTTTGTTGTATCTTTTTTTCAGAGATTCTACAAGGATTTCTGCCTTTTTTTCCTTTTGGGTGATTGTTCCTATTTTCTCGATGATGATGAATACCGTTTCAAGATTTTTTCCTATTTCTAAGACAAACAAAGGAAGGTGGAGGCCTCTGAGGCGCTCGATAGTTCTGATAGGATTCCCTCGAAAGCCTATGATTAAATCAGGTTTCAGGGCGATTATCCTTTCTAGATTAAGGTCAATCAACCCCCCGATTTTTTCTTTCTTCAACGCCTTCTCCGGGAAATCACAATAGCGGGTAACCCCGACAACTTTTTCCCCTAAATCCAGATCAAAAAGAATCTCTGTGATGTTGGGAGCCAGGGAAATGATTCTTTGAGGAGGAGAAGTTAAAATATAAGGGAAATCCAGATCGTCCTTTATTATTTTCTGCTGGTTCCCAAGGAGAACAGCATTAAGCGAAAATAACAGAAAAGCTGCAAGCATTTTTTTCGGGTTCACGACTTCTCCCCTTCTTTCGGGATTAAAGATATTTCAGGAAGCTTTGAGTGGATATTTTCTCTTATTTCGACATCTGCGTCGAAAACTTCTTTGATGTTCTCCTTTGTTATCAATTTTTCTGGTTCACCTAAGGCCCTAATTTTACCCTCTTTTAGGAACATGAGTCTCTGAGAATAGGGAATAACAAGGTTAATGTTGTGCTCGGTGGAGAGGATTGTTTTGCCTTTCTCTTCTTGCAGGCGCTTAAGTATCTGATAAATCTCTACCTGGTAGCTTATGTCCAGATGGGAGCTGGGTTCATCGAGAAAAAGAAAGGGCGTGTCCTGGGCTAATGCCCGAGCGATGAAGACTCTCTGGCGTTCACCACCGCTTAGATGAGCTATCTTTTTATCCTTTAGGTGGTCAATCTGGGTGAGGCTCATGACTTCCTCCACCATCCTGGAGTCTGAGGAAGAGATGCTTCCCAGACGGCCTTGATGAATGTACCTTCCCATAAGAATAGTTTCCATCACACTGAATTCAAAGGAGAAACTGAATATCTGGGGAACATAAGCTATTTTTTTGGCGAGCTGCCGCGCTTTTAAAGAAAAAATATCTTCACCATCAACCGTGATTTGACCAGAAGCATTCTTTAATAGTCCTTGGAGGGCTTTTATCAATGTACTTTTACCTGATCCATTTCGTCCAAGAATAGAGAGGAACTCCCCATTTTTCAGAGAGAAAGAAATATTTTCCAAAACATACCCGTTTTCGTATCCTGCAGAAAGGTCTTTTACTTCGATAATTGCCATTTTAAAAGATAAGAAATTTAATTTTTTCGAAAGACAATGAAAAAAATATATAATTTCCCAACAATAATCAAGTCAATGCGGGATCAAACTTTGAAAA